>JAJKIB010000283.1 GCA_021154745.1 Mycobacterium sp. | reverse complement strand
GACACGAACGCGCGGTCACCGGCGCCCGTGAGTACCAGCGCCTGAGCCCCTTCCGCCCCGTCGAGCGCCTTATCCAACTGGTCCATCGTCTCCAGTGAGATCGCGTTGCGGGCGTGCGGCCGGTCGATGGTGATGATCGCCAGGCCGTCGTCAATCTCGAGGTCGACCATCAAGCGTTCTCCGTCTGCGGTATTGGCATTCTCCCTACCGGAGAATAGCATCGCGTTCGAACCTGGAGGTGCGCCCTGACTCTCGGGAAGTCGATCCGAAAAATCCCTATCGAGCTGACCAAGCGCTACGAGCATGAGGGCTGGTGGACGAACGAGACCCTCGGCGGTCTCGTCGCGCGCGGGCTGCGCGCCAACCCGGATACCGGCTTCGTCGTCCACTCGGCCGTGCGCCCCTTCACCAGCACTTTCCGGGATGTCGAGCTCGAGGCGCGCCGGCTCGCGGCCGGGCTGCGCGCCCGCGGTGTCGGTCCCGGCGACGTGATCGCCTTGCAACTTCCGAACTGGATGGAGGCGGCCGCGGCGTTCTGGGCGTCGGCATTTCTCGGCGCCGTGACCGTGCCGATCGTGCACTTCTACGGGCGCAAGGAACTAACCCACATCCTCGGCACGGCGAAGCCGCGGGTATTCATCACGGCAGAAGAGTTCGGCCGCATGCAATTCCAGCCCGACCTCTGTGTAGACATCCCGATCGTGGGGCTCGTCGGAAAGAACTACGACGATCTGCTCGCCGACGAACCCCTCGACGGTACCCTGGCCGCCGACCCCGCGAGCCCGGCGTTGATCGCCTTCACCTCGGGCACCACAAGCAACCCCAAGGGCGTCGTCCACAGTCATCAGACGCTGGGATTCGAGACCCGCCAACTGCTGGAGAACTACCCGGTCGATCGCGGCCGCCAGCTCACCGGCACCCCGGTCGGTCACTTCGTCGGCATGCTGGCCGCGTTCCTCATTCCGGTACTCGAGGGCGCGCCGATCGATCTGTGCGACGTGTGGGACCCGGGCCAGGTGCTCAAGCTCATCGAGCGCGACGGGCTCTCGGTCGGCGGCGGACCGCCCTATTTCGTCACCAGCGTGTTGGACCATCCCGACTGCACCGCAGAACATATGCGCCACTTCACGACCGTCGGCCTGGGTGGTTCGACAGTCCCAGCGGCGGTCACGCGGCGACTCGCCGATCTCGGCATCTTCGTCTTCCGCTCATACGGCAGCAGCGAACACCCGTCCATCACCGGTTCTTCGCCGACCGCGCCGGAGGGGAAGCGGCTCTATACCGACGGCAACCCGCGGCCCGGCGTGGAGATCCGGCTCGGACCCGACGGCGAGATCTACAGCCGCGGCCCCGATTTGTGCCTGGGCTATACCGATCCGGAACTGACCGCCGAGGCCTTCGACGAGGACGGCTGGTACCGCACCGGCGATGTCGGGGTGCTCGACGAGGACGGATACCTCACCATCACCGATCGCAAGGCCGACGTAATCATCCGCGGCGGCGAGAACATCAGCGCGCTGGAGGTCGAGGAGGTCCTCCTCGCGATGCCTGCCGTCGCGGAGGCGGTGGTGGTAGCCGCTCCCGATGCCCGGCTGGGCGAGCGTGGCGCGGCCGTCCTTCGCTTGAAGCCGGGGCAGACGATGCCGACGCTTGACGAGGTGCGTGACCACTTCAAGCGGGCCGGCGTGGCCGCCCAGAAGTGGCCCGAGGAGTTGCACCAAGTCGAGGACTTTCCGCGCACTGCGAGCGGCAAGGTGAAGAAGTTCGTCGTTCGCCAGGACGTAACGGCGACAGCCCGGCATGGGATTGCCACCTAACATGGATGAGAATAGGATTCTCCCAAGAAGAAAAGGAGTGTTCCATGGGTCAACTGTCGCATAGGGTCGACATACCGTTTCCGCTGTTCGACGCGGACAATCACCTGTACGAGCCCGAGGAGGCGCTGACCAAGTACCTGCCCAAGGAGTACAAGGACGTCGTCCAGTACGTGCAGGTCAACGGGCGCACCAAGATCGCGCTACGCGGTCAGATCAGCAACTACATCCCCAACCCCACGTTCTCGGTGGTCGCCAAACCGGGCGCGTGGGAGGAGTACTTCAAGTACGGCAATCCCGACGGCAAGAGCAAGCGCGAGCTCTTCGGCGAGCCGATGCGGGCGATTCCGGCGTTCTTTGAACCCGGTCCCCGGCTGGAGCTCATGAACGAACTGGGTCTGGATCGCTCGCTGATGTTCCCGACGCTGGCCAGCCTGGTCGAGGAGCGGCTGCGCGACGACCCGGTCGCGATCCATGTCATCGTCCATGCGCTGAACGAGTGGCTCGACGAGGTGTGGGGGTTCAACTACCAGAACCGCATCTTCACCACCCCGGTCATCACCCTGCCCATCGTCGAAAAGGCGATCGAGGAGCTGGAGTGGGTGGTCAAGCGCGGCGCCCGGGCCATCCTGATCCGGCCCGCTCCGGTGCCCGGTTTCCGCGGGCCGCGGTCGTTCGCCCTGCCCGAGTTCGATCCGTTCTGGCAGAAGTGCGTCGAGCACGACGTGCTGGTCGCCATGCACTCCAGCGACAGCGGCTACTCCCGCTACACCTCCGAGTGGGACGGCGCGGCCCAGGAGATGCTGCCGTTCCAGACCAACGCGATGGCGATTCTCAACGAGTGGCGCCCGGTTCAGGATGCGGTGGCCTCGTGGGTGATTCACGGCGCGCTGTTCCGGTTCCCGGCGCTCAAGGTCGCCGTCATCGAGGCCGGGTCGAAGTGGATGTTCCCGCTGATGGACGCGATGGCCGAGGTGTACAAGAAGGCGCCCGAGGCCTTCCCCGGCAACCCGATGGAGGAAATCAAGAACCGCATCCACGTCAGCCCGTTCTACGAGGAGGGCATCGACGACCTGATCAATCTGATCGGCGTGGACCGCGTGCTCTACGGCTCCGATTACCCGCATCCCGAGGGCCTGGCGGAGCCGACCCATTACGTGACTGCGCTCGAACACCTCTCCGTTGATGATCAGGCGAAGATCATGGGCGGCAACCTGTCCCGGCTCGTCACGGTGTGACGTACCGGCAACTATGGCAGACCATCCCCGGGATGGTCTTGAGCGCGGCGGACCGATTCGGCGACGCGGAAGCGGTCGTCGATGGTCTGCTGCGTCTCACGTTCACCGAAGTCGTCGAACGGATACGTTGCGCCGCAGGCTCATTCGCAGAGCTCGGCATCGAAAAGGGTGAGCGGGTCGCCATTTGGGCGCCCAATTCCGCCGAATGGATGATCGCGGCGTTCGGGTTGCTCACCGCCGGCGGCGTGCTCGTGCCGGTCAACACGCGGTTCAAGACGGAGGAGGCGGCCGACATCATCGGCCGCAGCGGTGCGAAGGCCGTCCTCGTTCAGAAGGGGTTCCTGGGCCAGGACTACACCGCGCCCGCCGGCGTACCGGTCATCGACCTGAAGTCTGGCTTCCTGTTCAGCGGTAGGCCGTTCGCGCGCGACCTCGAAGGCACAGACATCTCCGACATCATCTTCACCTCGGGAACCACCGGGCGGCCCAAGGGTGTGATGATGAATCACCGTCAGAATCTTCGCCTGTACGCAGAATGGTGTGATCTCGCGGACCTTCGCGAAGGCGATCGCTATCTGATGGTCAATCCGTACTTCCACACGTTCGGATACAAGGCCGGTTTGATCGCGTCGTTCATTCGGGGCGCGACGATGGTGCCGGTGCAGGTCTTCGACGTCGATCGTGTCGTGGAACTCATTGAGGCCGAACGGATCACGATGCTACCCGGCCCGCCGACGCTGTATCACTCGCTTCTGGCCGTGCAGGACAAGAGCAAACTCGCGACGCTGCGGGCCGGCGTCACCGGCGCCGCCGACATTCCGGTCGAACTGGTGCGTCGGGTGCATGAGGAACTGCCGTTTGAGACGCTGGCGACCGGCTACGGCCTGACCGAAGCGGGCACCGTCACACTGTCGCGGCCCGGCGATTCGTTCGAGGACATCGCCACCACAGCCGGGGTGGCGTGCGACGGAGTCGAGATGAGCATCGCGGACGACGGCGAGGTACTGGTCCGCGGTTACACCGTGATGCAGGGCTACCTCGACGATCCCGACGCCACCGCTGAGGCGATCGATGCCGACGGCCGGCTGCACACCGGCGACCTCGGCACCATCGATGACGCGGGCCGGTTGCGGATCGTCGGCCGCAAGAAGGACATGTTCATCGTCGGGGGCTTCAACGCCTACCCCGCCGAGATCGAAGGCTTTTTGCTGGAGCACCCCGCCGTCGCGCAGGCTGCGGTGATCGGTGTTCCCGATGAGCGGTTAGGTCAGGTGGGTAAGGCGTTCATCGTCGTGAAGGATGGCAAACGTGCTGTCAGCGGCGACGAGCTGATCGCCTGGAGCCGCGACCGGATGGCCGGATTTAAGGTTCCTCGGTTCGTCGAGGTTATTGACGCGCTACCGTTGAACGCCACGGGCAAGGTGATGAAGGACAAATTGCGCTGAGCGTTCGCACAGCGCGTAAATAGCATTTCCGCAGGAAACGCATCGTTGGTCCCCATATGGGGATGCGGTATCGTCGCGGCGATACTCAAAAATGAATAATGCCATTCTCATTTGGTGAGCGCTTAGTAAACAAGGAGGTCGCTGTGCCGTCTTTCAGGCGCCGCGCGTCGGTGATCGACGCTGATCGCGTCGATGAACCGCCGCAGGATCCTGATCGGTCGGTCGACGCGGCCGATGCGTTGGCCCTCGCGGAGGAAGCCGAGGCCGAGGCCGCGGAGGCGGACGCGATTGCTGCCGCCGCGCGTGCCAGAGCCCGCGCGATCCGGCTGCGCAGGCAGGCCAAGTCTGCTGGCGACGCGTCGGCCGAGGTGCAGATTTCCACCAGCGACGTGGAACCAGAAGTCATCGATGTCGAGACCGATGCCGACAAAGCGACCGCAGGCACGGAAGAAGATGTCGAGGAACCGGGGGATGAACCGGTCCGCGAGGGGCGCCGCTTCTCGCTGCGCCGGGTGCTCAAGGTTGTTGCGGCCTTCGTCGCCGTCGCCTGCACGGCCGCACTGATCACGCTGAGCGTGCTCATGGTGATCAACCACCGTCACCAGGCCGCCGAACAGCAGCGGCGCGCCGAGTACGCCGCGGCAGGAAGGCAGAGCGCCGTCACGCTGATGTCGCTGGACTTCAACAAGGCCAAGGACGACGTACAGCGCATCATCGACAACTCGACGGGCACGTTCAGGGACGACTTCAAGAACCAGGCGGAGGACTTCGTCAAGGTCGCACAGGACTCGAAGGTGATCACCGAGGTCGCCGTCAACGCAGTTGCCGTCGAATCGATGACCAACGACAAGGCCGTCGTGCTCGTGTCGGCCACCTCGCACGTCACCAACGCCGCGGGGGCCAAGCAGGAGCCGCGCTCGTGGCGGCTGTCAGTCGACCTCCAGCGTGACGGCGGCCAGATCAAGATGTCGAAAGTGGAGTTCGTACCGTGACCGCCAAAGACACCGCCGATGTGACCGACGTCGACGAGACCGAAAAGGTCACCGACGAACCCGTCGACCAGGCTGACGAGCCCGACGAAGCCGTCGAGGACGATGCGGTCGAAACGGAAACGCAGCCCGAGAAGCGGGATGGCATCGTGCGTCGGTCGGCGCGAGTAGTGGGAGGCCGAATCGGCGCCATCCTGCTGGCGGCCGCCCTAGTGGCCTCGGCAGGCGTCGCGGCGTGGCTGTACTTCCAGCAGTACCGCCCCGACCAACAAACCAACGATGCCGCCTCCAATGTCGCGCTCGACGCGGCGAAGAACGGCACGGTCGCGCTGCTGTCGTACTCGCCGGAGAGCCTGGACAAGGACTTCGCGGCAGCCAAGTCCCATCTCACCGGCGACTTCCTGTCGTATTACACGCAATTCACCGAGCAGATCGTCACACCGGCGGCCAAGCAGAAGTCGGTCAAGACCACCGCCGCCGTCGTGCGGGCCGCGGTGTCCGAACTGCATCCGGACTCCGCGACAGTGCTGGTGTTCATCAACCAGAACACCACCAGCAAGGAGAATCCCGACGGCTCGTTCGCCGCAAGCGCGGTCAAGGTCGGTCTGAAGAAGATCAACGACACCTGGCTGATCTCGGCGTTCGACCCCGTGTAGCGTCGGCGCCGTGGCGGAGCCGAAGCCTGCGGACCTGGTGCTGTCGGGCGGCGGTGTCAAGGGCATCGGTCTGGTAGGCGCCGTCGTGGCGTTGATGGACGCCGGATACAGTGCCCAGCGCGTGTCGGGAACGTCGGCAGGATCCATCGTCGGAGCAATCGTCGCCGCCGCGTCGATGGGCAACCGGCTCAGCCCCGGGGAAGTCAAAGAGCTTGCGCTGCAGCTGGATTACCACAAGTTCACCGACCCGGGAGTGGTTGAACGCCTTCCAGTGCTCGGCCCATCGTTGGCGGTGCTGCGCGGGACCGGCATCTACAAGGGCGATTACGCCCACGACTGGGTCCGCAGCCAACTGCAAAATCTCGGCGTAACCACGTTCGGCGATCTGGCGATCAGCGACGAGAACCTGCCCGCTGAACAGCGCTACAAGCTCGTCGTCACGGTCGCCGACGTGACGACGGGACAGTTGGTGCGGCTGCCGTGGGACTACCGCAGGGTCTATGGCCTCGACCCCGACGAACAGTCCGTGGCCGATGCGGTGCGCGCATCGATGTCGATCCCGTTCTTCTTCCGTTCGGTCACGCTGAGCGGCGCCACCGGATTGACGTCGACGTTGGTCGACGGCGGAATCCTGTCGAACTTCCCGATCGACTCGCTCGATCGCACCGACGGCCGAAAGCCGCGCTGGCCCAGTTTCGGCGTCACGGTGTTGCCGAACCTGCCCGAGGGCAACGACCGGGTGATTCCCGCTCTGGCGCCCATCCGGCTGCTCGGCCCGCCGCATCTGCTGGAGAGCGTCATCACCACGGTGCTCGTTGGCCGCGATCAGACCTACCTCAACCAGCCGTGGGTGAGCGCCCGCACGATCCGGGTGGACTCGACCGACGTCGGCTTCCTCGACTTCGGCATCTCGGACAACGAGATCGAGGCCCTGTATGTGAAAGGGTATGCCGCCACGGAGAAGTTCCTGTCGACCTGGGATTGGGACGCCTACCTCGATCGCTTCCGCTGATGGCGGTGGATCTCGCAGCGATCCTGCCGCTGCCGGCGATGTTCGCGGATAACCCCTGGGCGGTGTTCGGCCCGTTGGCGGGGGAGGCTCCGTTGGTGCGTGTCGCGCGGACGATGCTCGGTGCGGCTGTTGTCGCCGTCGCCGAACCGCTCGTCGACGCCGTCCGCGAAACCCTTGCGACCCATGGGCTCTCAGTCGTCGGTGTCGCCGTGGCCGAGAATCCCGGCTCGCGGGCGCAATGCCTGGCCGCAGGCCTTGAGTACCTCCAAGACCCGCCGCGCCACGTCCTGATTCACGACATCCGTCGACCCCTTGCGCCGACGGGCGTCGGTGACCGCGTCATTGCGGCGCTGCGCGCCGGTAGCCCCATCGCGATGCCGGTGCTGCCAGTGACCGACAGCGTAAAAGCCGTCGACGCGCGCGGCTCGGTGACCGGCACCCTCGACCGCTCGACGCTGCAGTCAGTGCAGTACCCGCGCGGGTTCACCGTAGACGAACTGTCCCGGCATTTGGCCAGGTGTACTTCAGATGACTTCGACGAGCTCGACGAGTCGCTTCGCACCGGCAGCCCGATCACCTTTGTCGACGGGGACGCCGACGCGTTCGTCGTCGAATTGCCCAGGGACGCAGCGTTTGTCGAGGCGATCCTCACATGCCGACCGGGTGCTGGCTGAGCAGGTGTCCCGCGACGGCCACGTCGTGCGCATAGGTGACCTTCAGGTTGCCTTCGGCGCCGGGAAAGGTGCGGACCTGTTCATCGGTGTACTTCTCGATGCACGACGACGTGTCGGTGCCATCGAATCCTTCTGCAGCAGCGGCCCGATACGCGCGCAGCAGCGGTCGCGCGCGAAACGCCTGCGGGGTTTGCACGCGCACCAACCGGCCCATGTCGCTGGTCGACCCGACACCTTCGGGGCCTTGCTGCACCACGTCCGGGATGGTCAATGCCGGTATCGCACCGCCGAACTCGCGTGCTACCGAAAGCGCGGTGACGAACATGTCGCTGCCGGCCAGCGGTCGGGCCGCGTCGTGGATCAACACCACGTCGACTGAACCGGATTCGATGTCGTCGGCGAGGTAGCGCAGCACGTTGAACTCCGAGGCATGTCTGCTGTCTCCGCCCTCGACCAGTTCCACCGTCCCGGCAGGCAGTTCCGCCATCACGGTGTCGTGTGCAAGATCGCGTTCACCGCGGCGATACACCAACACCGAGCGCGCGATCTGTGGAACCTGCGTGATGGCGCTCAGCGACCACGCGACCATGCTGCGGCCGGCCAGACGCAGATACGCCTTGTTTCCGTCAGCACCGACACGGGTGCCCAGGCCGGCGGCCAGCACCACGCCGACTGCGCAGGACCCTGGTGGCGTGCTCATGGCGATATTTTGGCACTGTGCGACGGCCCGCATTGAACAGGCCTCGCGCGCAGTCACTCTGCCAGATTGAACGCCTTGCGCACCCTGGTCGGCTTGATTCGCACCACGAGCTCGCCCGGAACACCGTTGCGTCGGGCCATATTCCTCAGCGCGGTCGGCGCCCATGTAGCGGCCGCCGGTCCTAGTCGCGATGTCGAGAACCTCCCGCGGATCTTCGCCGATCGATGCGATGCCCTGCACTTGGACAAACGAGTAGGGCGGACGGGGTCGTCGACGCACATCACCACGCGCGGATCACGGGCCAGCGCGCGGCCTTTCGCGGTGTCCTTTCCGGTGTTGAACGCCAGTTCGCCATCGTCGATGACAAACCAAACGGGTGCCACCAGGGGTCTGCCGTCCGAAGCCAGATACCCGAACAGACCGGTGCGAGTGCCGTCGGACAGGAATGCGACAACGTCGTCGGAAAGTTGGTCCACGCCATCACGGTAGGCCGCGACGACGCTTGTCGTCGACTCCGTTCAGTCCTCTGCGTGCCGGTTGTAATCCCACTGCTCCAGTCGCGCCTGCAGGTCGAACAGGCCCAGTGCGGCGAGCGGTACGCCGACGGACATGCAGATCATCAGTAACGCGTTCATGGCCTTCTCTAGTCGTTCTTGGTCTTTCTGAGGGAATGAAATGTGTGTAGCGAACGCATGGAGCCACACGAGTAATTGGCCACCTGCTTCTCGGCGCTGCGGCCCAAGGTGTCGCGTGCTGCCTTGCGCATCGCGCGATATCGCTGGCGCTCGGCGACGGCCCACGGTTCGGACCACCCGTCGAGCAGTTCTCCGGCGCGAAGCAACGGAAGCAATTCGGACACGAATTGAGGGTCGACGCCTGCGGGCTCGCCGTCATCGAGCAAACGCCCGATGCGGTCTACCGCCTCGTGCCAGTCCACCCACACCCCAGGCGCCAGCGCGATGTACTGCGGATCAATCTCCAGCAGTGGGTCGGCACCCACCGGCCGCAGCCGCCACATCGTGGAGCGAAGGCTCGCGATGGCGCGCCGCGTCTGGGCATGCGGCCACAACATCGCGCAGACCCACAGCCGGTGTACCGGCCGACGCTTCACCGCGAGGAGTGCAATCAGTCGTTGGCATGCCGGAGGCAGGTCGACAGGCTCCTCACCCCGGTAAACAGTGAATTGACCGAGCAACCTCAGCGAGAACTCTTCCGACATGCTTCGATCGTCTAGCCGCGAGCCGCCGAGGTCTTGCGTAGTCGACTACTTGTTTTTTTGAGCGATATAGAACTGCGCGGCCCGCCGGATCGAGTCGTGGATCGGTTTTGGCTGCCAGCCCAGTTCGCGTTCGGCCTTCCCGTGGTCCAGCCTCGGCCAGATGTGCATCAATCGCACACTGCGACTTGTCAGCTGGAAGTCGCGGCGAAACGTCGTGCGCACTGCGTCGCCGACATAGCCCATCGCATACATCGCCCACAGCGGCACGCCCACTCGCGGCGGATTCACCCCGCCCGCTGCAGCCGCGGCCTCGTACAGTTCACGAACACTCATGAACCGCTCGGAAATGATGTACCGCTCGCCGTTTCGCCCCTTCTCCGCGGCGAGAATCAGTGCGGCGGCGGCGTCCTCGACACCCACCACCTCGCCCGTCCAATCCTTGACGTAGAACGGCAGTTTTCCGGCGGCGGCGAGCGCGAGCAGCTTCCCGTGAGGCGTCGGTTGCCAGTCGCGGGGGCCGTACGTGTTCGAGACGCACATCGCCACCGCGGGCAG
>JAJKIB010000282.1 GCA_021154745.1 Mycobacterium sp. | reverse complement strand
TCCCGTTGCGTGAGCACACCAAGAAGAAGGAAAGCGAGATCCGCAACATCGTCATGGAGAAGCTCGAGCTGGTCGGCTTGGGCGGTGACGAGAACAAATTCCCCGGTGAGATCTCCGGCGGTATGCGCAAGCGCGCCGGCCTGGCCCGCTCGCTGGTGCTCGACCCGCAGATCATCCTCTGCGACGAGCCCGACTCGGGCCTGGATCCGGTCCGTACCGCGTACCTGAGCCAGCTGCTGATCGACATCAACGCGCAGATCGACTGCACGATCCTGATCGTCACGCACAACATCAACATTGCCCGGACCGTGCCCGACAACATGGGCATGCTGTTCCGCAAGCACCTGGTGATGTTCGGCCCGCGCGAGGTGTTGCTGACCAGCGACGAGCCCGTCGTCCGTCAGTTCCTCAACGGCCGCCGCATCGGTCCCATCGGCATGTCCGAGGAGAAGGACGAATCGACGATGGCCGAAGAGCAGGCCATGGTCGACGCCGGTCACCACGACGGCGGTGTCGAAGAGATCGAGGGTGTGCCACCGCAGATTCAGGCGACACCCGGTATGCCGGAACGCCAGGCCGTTGGACGTCGCCAGGCGCGGGTGCGCGACATGATGCACACGCTGCCTCCGGCCGCCCAGGCGGCGATCCGTGACGACCTCGAGGGCACGCACAAGTATGCGGCGAGTGAGATCCCCGATGCGGCGCCGCCTCGCCATCGGTCGGACGACGAGGCGCCGACCGGACGGATCCCGGTTACCGGGGAGCGCTAGCCTCCAGAAGTGCCGGTCGAGCAGAAGGCTCAAGAGCAGAAAACAACGTTCTGCCGGATCTGCGAGCCGCTGTGCGGCATGATCGCGACCGTCGACCACGGTCGGCTGGTTTCGCTGCGTCCCGACAAGGACCATCCATTGTCCGCGGGGTTCGCATGCCAGAAGGGCATCGCGTTCACCGAAGTCGTCAACGACCCGGACCGCGTCACCACCCCGCTGCGCCGTAGGCACGACGGCGGATTCGAGCCGGTCAGTTGGGACGAGGCGATGGCCGACATCGCCGCCCGGCTGGCCGACATCCACCGCAGACACGGGTCGGGTGCCATCGGCTGGTACTACGGCAATCCCGGGGCATTCAGCTACTCGCACACACTGAGCCTGTCGATGTTCATGGCGGGGTTCGGCCCGCGGTTGCACGTGTTCACGGCCGGGAGCCAGGACGTCAACAACCGCTTCGTGGCCAGCCAGTTGCTGTACGGCTCGCCGCTGGCGCTGCCCGTGCCCGACGTGCTGCGCACCGACTTTCTCGTAGTGATCGGCGCGAACCCGATCATCTCCCACGGCAGCGTCCTCACCGTTCCGCGGATCAAGGACCGCATGCTCGACATCGTCAAGCGCGGCGGCCGCGTGCTGGTGATCGACCCGCGCAAGACCGAAACCGCGGCGCAGTTCCAGTGGCTGGGCATCATTCCCGACGGCGACGCCTTCCTGCTGCTGTCGCTGCTGCACGTGTTGTTCGACGAGAAGCTGGTCGACCGGGCCCGGCTGGCTCGTCAGGCCACCGGTGCGGGATGGCTCGAGCAGCTGGCCAGGCCGTTCAGCCCGGAGACGACTCGGCCGCGCACCGGCATCGACCCCGACACCGTGCGCGCACTGGCGCGCGACCTGGTCCGCACGAAGCGCGCCGCGGTGTACGGCCGCGTCGGCACCAGCACTGGCGAAAACGGCACGCTCACAACGTATTTGCTCGACGCGGTCAACCTCGTCGCCGGCAACCTGGACCATGTCGGCGGCAGCATGTTCGGGCGGTTCGGCTTCCCGGGTGAGCGGTGGGCGATGAAAGGCCTCGGCGCGCTGATGCGCACCATCTACACGCGCAGGCGATCCCGTATCGGCGGCTTTCCGTCGGTGCTGGGGTCCGAGCCGGCCGGGGTGATGGCCAAGGAGATCACCACGCCGGGGTCCGGGCAGGTGCGGGCGCTGCTGGTCAGTGCGGGCAATCCGGTGCTGTCGGTGCCCAACGGCAATGAGTTGGAAGAAGCTCTCGAAGGCCTCCAGTTGATGGTCGGCATCGACCTCTACGTGAACGAGACGCTCGCTCACTGCGACTATGTGCTGCCCGCCGCGACGATGTATGAGCGCGATGACTTCCCGCTGCCGTTCCAGACGCTGCAGCCCACGCCGTTCCGCCAGGCCACCGAGGCCGTGATCGAACCCGTCGGGCAGGCCCGCGCGGAGTGGGAGGTCATCGACGACATCACCCGTCGGCTGTGGCGTCGCACTCCAGGGCTGACGGCTATGGCTGCTGTCCGAAAAGTGTTGGGTCTCTTTGGTATTCGACTGTCCCCGCGGCTGCTGGTGGACGCCGTCATCCGGCTCGGCGAGGGCGGTGACCGGTTCGGGTTGCGCCGCGGCGGGCTCACGTTCTCCCGGCTGACCGCCGAGCATCCGCACGGCAAGGTGCTTGCGGCGAATCTGCGCGACGGCGTGCTCGCCGACACCGTCGTCTACCGAGAACGACGGGTGCGGCTGCAGCACGATGAGATCGCCGCGGAGGTCGACGCGGTGCGCGGCCGTCGCGCACCCGAGGGCTATCCGTTGCGGCTGATCGGCATGCGCGAGGCCCGCTCCGAGAATTCGTGGATGCACAACGCACCGCTGCTGATGCGCGGCGAGCGCGCCCAGCATGTGCGCATGCATATCGACGACGCCGCCGCGGCCAACATTGTCGATGGCGACGTCGTGCGCATCGCCTCGCCGCACGGCGAGATCGAGCTGCCGGTCATGGTCACCAAGGACATCGTCGCCGGGGTGATCGCCGTCCCGCACGGCTGGGGGCACAAGGGCACCGGCGGCTGGCGGATCGCCAACGGCGCGGGCGGCGCGAACGTCAACCGGCTGATGTCCAGCGCGCCGGAAGATCTGGAGCCGCTGGCCGGGATGGCGCGGCTGACCGGCGTGCCGGTGCGCGTCGAGCCTGTGTCAATCAAATCCGCTGTGCGACTTCGGCATTGACCGCTTGGTCGAGGAAATCGGGAGGAATCTCGGGCCATTCGGGACGCCACCAGCCGGACCGCTGATCGGCCTGCAATTGAGCAAGGATTGCCGCGACATAAGGACCGCCGTCGACGAGGTAACGCAACATCCCCGACTGCGCACATTGCGCCGCGACGGTCGCGATCGTGGTCTTCGCCTCATCGACGCGGCCGGCGGCCGACAGGCTCGCACCCAGCAGACGACGCGCGCGCAGCAACGCCTGCGGGCGGTTCGGCGAGGTGGTTCGATCGACCCATTCCTGCGCCCACCGGCAGGCAAGCTCCTTCTTCTGAGGATCATCGGCTGCGATTAGCAGCCGGATGGCCGAAGCCTCCTCGAATTGCACCGTGATCTCGTCGATCGCGTCCACCGGCTGGCGGCGCGACTCGTAGGAAGTCGGGGGCCACGGATCGGAATCCGGACCCCGGGAAAGCCCGAGGCGGGTGCGTTCGTGCTCGGCCATCGCCCGCAGCCGCGGCAGTGACAGCGCCCGCGCGACCCTGACGGCCTCGTCGAGCCGCTGGCCGGCCGCACGCCGGTCACCCTGCAACGCCTTGATCCTGGCGGCGATGACGTACCGAGCGATCTTGAAGTCAACCGAGCCGCCCTCCGGCCCCAGCTTGTAGCCCTCGTCCAGCAGGCGGTCGGCCTCATCGATATCGCCCCGCTCGTAGAGCAATTCGCCCAGTCCCGAGCTCGCCAGCCGGGCCGTGTAGGAATGACTTCCGCCTGACCGCTTAGCGATCTTGAGGGCCTTGCGGAAACAGGCTTCCGCCGTGGTGATGTCAAGCATCAACTGATGCGCTAGCCCGGTGTAGCACAGCCCGTGAACCGTGTTGAAGGTGTCGCGATTGCGTTCGGCATACGGCGCAGCCCACGCCTGGATCCGGTTCACCTCATCGAGGTTGTAGTGATACGCCGCGGCGAACGTCGCCACGTTGGCGGCCACCCCAACTGTGAACGGACGCAGGTAATCTCGGCGGGCCAGACACGGCGCGATGTGTTCCTCGATGCCCGCGAGCCGGTCGGAGCGCAGGTCCGCCACGCCGCGCACGACTCCACCATCCGCGCGAAGGTCGGCAATCTCGTCGTCGCCGAGGCCGGAGCACTCCAGCCCGGATTCCATGAGCGCCAATGCTTGTTCGGCAGCGGGAATCCGGTGCAACACGATGTTGGCCCAGGCCAGGGCGAGCTGCAGCCGCGGATCCGACTTCACGACCGAAGCCGGCAGCTTGCCCACCAGCCCGATCAGCGTGGCCATTTGCGAATTCGCCACCAAATGGATGCCGTCGTTCTCGACGAGCTGCACCGCCCTCTGGTCGTCGCCCGCGGCCAGCGCGTGATCGACAGCCTCACTGACCAAGTGGTTATCGGCGAACCACGTCGAGGCCGCGCGGTGCAGCCGGACCACCCGCTCGGGCTTGTCCCGACCGAGCCGGTGCCGCAGGAAGTCCCGGAACAGTTGGTGATAGCTGAACCACTGCTCGTCGATCCGGCGTAGGAACAGGTCTCGTTCCTCCACCTGTTCGAGCATCGCCTGCCCATCCGGCACGCCGGACAACGCCGTCGCCAGAGTGCCGCAGATCCGTTCGGTGATCGAGGTGGCCAGCAGGAAGTCGAGCATCGACGGTTCCAGCGTGTCGAACACGTTCTCGGCGAGGAACTCACTGATTACGTGGTGGCGGCCGGTCATCGTGCCGATCAGCCGCTCAGGGTCGTCGCGGCCGCGCAGCGACAACGATGCCAGCTGCAGTGCGGCCACCCAGCCGTCCGTCTTGGCGGTGAGATCCTCGACGTCGCCGTCGTCAAGATCGAGGCCACTCAGGTCGACCAGAAAGTTCTGCGATTCGGCCACGTCGAAACGCAGTGCGGTGGCGTCGATTTCAACAAGTTCGTCCTGCATGCGCATCCGGCTCATTGGCAGTCCGCTCTGGCTGCGGCTGGTCACGATGACGTTCAGGCCGGGGGCGATGTTGTCGAGCAGATAGCGCATTGCCGCGATGGTCGCCGGGTCGGTGACCCGCTGCCAGTCGTCGATCACCAGCGTCATGCGCGCGCCGGTCTCATGGATCTCGTTGATCAACGAGGTCAGGACGTACCGCTCGGCCTCGTCGCCGTGCTCCTCCAGCACTTCGCCGAGCTCGGTGGCCAGTGCAGGTGTCACCGCGCGGATCGCCTCGATCAGGTGGGACAGGAACCACACGACGTTGTTGTCGTCGTGGTCGACGGTCAGCCATGCCACGGCGACGCCTTCGGCCTTCAGCAGCTTCGCCCACTGGGCGGCAAGCGTGCTTTTGCCGAAGCCGGTCGGGCCGTGGATCACCGTGAGCTTCTTGTCTCGTTCTGTTCGTAGCACGGCGATCAGCCGCGCGCGATCGACAAGTGCCTTCGTCGAGACCGGTGGTCGAAACCGGGTGGCGGGGGCCGGAGGCGTCAGCATCCGCGCCGGATATGAAGTCGAGGGTGTGCCGAGCGACCGCGTCGGGTTGTACCGGATCGTCGGTGCCGATATCGGCACCGGCATGTCGTCGACCGGTAAGCCATGCATCCGCTGCACATCTCGCAACTGCTCTCCGAAAGCCTCCGCGGTCGCGGGCCGGTCCGCCACATTGCGCGACATCGCCTGCTCGATCACCGCGCATACGTCGGTCGGTAGACCGGAGTCCCGCAGGCTCGGCATCGGGTGCTTGGTAATCCGGAGAAACTGGGCCACCATCTGCTCGCCCTGGCGACGCTCGAATACCGCGGGACCCGTGCCGGCGCAGAACAATGTCGATGCCAGGCTGTAGACATCCGAGG
>JAJKIB010000281.1 GCA_021154745.1 Mycobacterium sp. | reverse complement strand
GCACATCTGCGACGTACGCCTCGTCGCCGAGCGAGCCGCGTGCCCCGCCGAGGATGTTGACGTGACCGATCTTGCGGCCGGGCCGCTCGCCCTTGCCGTACAGGTGCACCCTGGCGTCCGGTATCCGGCCGAACAGGTGATGTAGCCGCTCATCCATGCTCACCGCCGGAGTCTGTTGGGCGCCAATCACATTGGCCATCACGGTCACCGGCGCGATCGGTGAGGTGTCGCCGAGCGGATAGTCGAGCACCGCCCGCAGGTGTTGCTCGAACTGACCGGTCCGGGCGCCATCCATGCTCCAGTGCCCGGAGTTGTGCGGACGCATCGCCAGTTCGTTGACCACGAGCTGGCCGTCGACGGTCTCGAACAGCTCGACCGCAAGCACACCGACCACGCCGAGTTCGTCGGCCAGCCGCAACGCGAGCTGCCATGCGGCGCTGCCCAATTCGGCGGCCAGCCGCGGTGCAGGGGCGATCACCTCGACACAGATGCCGTCGCGCTGCACTGTCTCCACCACCGGCCATGCCGCGCCCTGCCCGAACGGTGACCGGGCCACCAGTGCCGCCAGCTCACGCCGCATGGCGACTTTCTCCTCGACCAGGACCGCTACGCCGTCGGCCAGGTACCTGCCCGCGACGTCACGCGCCTCGGCGACGTCACGAGCCAGCGTCACGCCGCGGCCGTCGTAGCCGCCGCGCACGGTCTTGACCACGATGTCGGTGGCGACGCGCGCGGCGAAGGCGTCGATGTCGGCGACGTCGGTCACCTCGGTGAAACGCGGCACCGGCGCGCCAAGCACCTCAAGGCGCCGCCGCATGACGAGCTTGTCCTGGGCGTGGATCAGAGCGGACGGCGGCGGGGCCACGTTCACTCCGCCGGCCACGAGCTTCTCGAGCAGTTCGGTCGGCACGTGCTCGTGATCGAAGGTCAGCGCGTCCGCACCGGCCGCCGCCTTCCGCAGTGCATCCAGGTCGGTGTGCGCTCCGATCACTACATCGGGGGTGACCTGCGCGGCCGGATCGTCCGGGCTGGCGGCCAGCACGCGCAGCGTCTGACCAAGCGCGATCGCGGCCTGATGGGTCATCCTGGCCAGCTGCCCGCCGCCGACCATGGCCACCACAGGCATTTCGTGCTCCTCACGTCCGCCGGGAGGCGCGCTGGGGTCACGTGGCACAGACATATGTTGTCATGGTTTGAACAGGCGCTTTGACCGACCGTGACCAGCACGGGTACGCGTAGCCTGCCGCATTTCCGTACACTGCGCTGTTGTGTCCTTCACCGACGCCACGATCGCCAGGCTGCCCGGCGCGATCCGGCCCTACTTCGAGCGGCACCACGAACTGATCAAGTTCGCGATCGTAGGCGCGACGACCTTCATCATCGACTCGGCGGTGTTCTACACGCTCAAGCTCACGGTGCTGGAGCCCAAGCCCGTCACGGCCAAGATCATCGCCGGCATCGTCGCGGTGATCGCGTCCTACATCCTGAACCGCGAATGGAGCTTCCAGAACCGCGGCGGCCGCGAGCGCCACCATGAGGCGCTGCTGTTTTTCGCGTTCAGCGGCGTCGGGGTGCTGCTGTCCATGGCCCCGTTGTGGATCTCGAGCTATGTCCTGCTGCTGCGCGTGCCGGACGTATCGCTGAGCGTGGAGAACATCGCGGACTTCGTCTCCGCCTACATCATCGGCAACCTGCTGCAGATGGGTTTCCGGTTCTGGGCGTTCCGGCGGTGGGTGTTCCCGGACGAGTTCGGCCGCAGTCCGGACAGGGCGATCGAGTCCACGTTCACCGCAGGCGGAATCGCGGAGACCATCGAAGACGAATACGAACGCGGCACTGTGACGCCGCTGCGTCGCCCCACCCGGCGGATGCGCCGGCTGGCTCAGCTCGGCGATTCCTCCGAGCCCAGGGTGTCGAAGACTTCGTGATACAGCAGTGAGTGCACCCGCTCCACGCGCGGAATGTCGTGGAACTCGAGGGGATCTTGCGAAGCTGATTCGATTATCAACGTGCCGGTGCGCAACACGCGGTCCAGCAACCCGTGCCGAAACTCGACGCTGTTGATCCGCGCCAGCGGTATGTCGATACCCGATCGGGTCAACAGCCCGTGGCGAAACATCACCCGTCGATCAGTGATGACGAAATGCGTTGTCCACCAATTCAAGTAGGGCCACACCGTCAACCACCCGACGATGACCAACCACACGGCCATGATGACCAGCAACACCACATTCTTCGCGGTGGATTGCCAGTCGGTCTGATTGACGAACCCAGCGCCGAACGCCGCGGCCGCGGTTACCACCAAGAGGATCAGCACAGGGCCGATCAGCCGCTTCCAATGCGGATGGCGATGCAGCACCACCTTTTCGTCAGCGGCCAGCACGTTGTCGGGATATCCCACGGTGCGACTTTACCCAGACCCGCCTTCGTCGATGGGCCGCAAATGCACAATGTCGCCGGCCGACACGGCGACGGTCCCGTCCCCGGTCGCGATGCACAACCGGCCCTGGTCATCCACCGATCGGGCGTCGCCGACGATTTCGTTGCCGCCCGGTAGCAGGGCGCGTACACGCGAGCCGATCGTCAGGCTGCGCGCGGCGTAATCGGCCGAAAGCGCCGCATCGGAGCCCACGGCGGCCCGCCAGCTGCCGATGCGCCGGTCCAGTTGCTGCAGCAGCGCGCGCACCAACTCGTTGCGGTCGGGGTCCTGCACCCCGAGAATGACGAGTGATGTGGCGACCGGGTCGGGCAGCTCATCGGCGAGCAACGACACGTTGAGGCCGATCCCGATGACGATGACCGGCGCTGGGGCCGCCACCTCGGCCAGGATGCCCGCCAGCTTGCCGTTACCACCGGCGAGTACATCGTTGGGCCATTTCAGGCCCGCGCGCACGCCGGTCACGTCCGCGACGGCGTCCACCACCGCCACACCGGCCGCCAGCGGCAGCCATCCCCATGTTTCGCTGGGAACGTCGTGAACATCGATCCCGACCGACATCGTGACCTGTGCGCGCGGGACGTTCGACCAGCTTCGGCCACTGCGGCCGCGGCCGGCCGTTTGATGTTCAGCAATCAATACGACCCCGCCGATGTTTTCCCCGGCGGCCGCACGGGCAATCAGATCGGCGTTGGTGGAACCGGTTTCCTCGACCAGCTCCAGATGGCGCCAGGGTGAGACCAGCCCCTGACGCAATGTTTCCGCAACGAACGGAACCCGAAGCGTGCCGCGGTGCATGAACCGCAGCCTACTTCCAGGCCGCTCGACAGGCATTGGCGTGTTTACACCGGTGGGCGGGTGACCGCTGAGCAGACAGGCCTTCGCACCGCCGATGTTGGCCCCCGGCAGCTGACCGCCTGTTCGACGGGCACACCGGGTGGGCCAACGACCCTGCCGATACCATCGACACCCATGACGAGCGTTACCGAACCGGCCGCCGGGCACGAGATCGACATCCACACGACCGCGGGCAAGCTGGCCGATCTGCGCAAGCGGACCGAAGAGACCCTGCACCCGGTCGGTGAGGCGGCGGTCGAGAAGACGCACGCCAAGGGCAAGCTCACCGCACGGGAGCGCATTCTGGCGCTGTTGGACGAGGACTCCTTCGTCGAGCTCGACGCGCTGGCCCGGCACCGCAGCACCAACTTCGGCCTGCAGGAGAACCGGCCGCTGGGCGACGGTGTGGTCACCGGCTACGGCACCATCGACGGCCGGGATGTCTGCATCTTCAGCCAGGACGCCACGGTGTTCGGCGGCAGCCTCGGCGAGGTTTACGGCGAGAAGATCGTCAAGGTGCAGGAACTCGCGATCAAAACCGGCCGCCCGCTGATCGGCATCAACGACGGCGCCGGCGCACGCATCCAAGAGGGCGTGGTCTCACTCGGCCTGTACAGCAAGATCTTCCACAACAACATCCTCGCCTCCGGCGTCATCCCGCAGATCTCGCTGATCATGGGCGCCGCGGCTGGTGGCCACGTCTACTCCCCCGCGCTGACCGACTTCGTGGTCATGGTCGACCAGACCAGCCAGATGTTCATCACCGGGCCGGACGTCATCAAGACGGTCACCGGCGAAGAGGTGACGATGGAGGAGCTTGGCGGCGCACACACCCACATGGCCAAGTCAGGCCTTGCCCACTACGTCGCCTCCGGTGAGCAGGACGCCTTCGACTACGTCCGCGAGCTGCTGAGCTACTTTCCTTCCAACAACTACTCCGATCCGCCGCGCTATCCGGTGCCGGTGCCGGCCGGTGGCATCGAGGAGAACCTCAACGATGAGGACCTCGAGCTCGACACGCTGATCCCGGATTCGCCGAACCAGCCCTACGACATGCACGAGGTCATCACCCGCATCCTCGACGACGACGAGTTCCTCGAGGTGCAGGCCGGCTACGCGACCAACATCATCGTCGGGTTCGGTCGCGTGGAGGGCCGCCCAGTGGGCATCGTCGCCAACCAGCCCACCCAGTTCGCCGGCTGCCTGGACATCAACGCCTCGGAGAAGGCAGCCCGGTTCATCCGGACCTGCGACTGCTTCAACATTCCGATCGTGATGCTCGTCGACGTGCCCGGCTTCTTGCCCGGCACCGACCAGGAGTACAACGGCATCATCCGGCGCGGCGCCAAGCTGCTCTACGCCTACGGGGAGGCCACGGTCGCCAAGGTCACCGTGATCACCCGCAAGGCCTACGGCGGCGCGTACTGCGTCATGGGGTCCAAGGAGATGGGCGCCGACGTCAACGTCGCGTGGCCTACGGCGCAGATCGCCGTCATGGGCGCCTCCGGCGCCGTCGGCTTCGTCTACCGCCAGCAGCTCAAGGAAGCCGCCAAGGTGGGCAAGGATGTCGACGCCCTGCGGCTGGAGTTGCAGCAGGACTACGAGGACACCCTCGTCAACCCGTACATTGCCGCCGAGCGCGGCTATGTCGACGCGGTGATCCCGCCGTCGCACACCCGCGGCTATGTGGGCACGGCGCTGCGGCTGTTGGAACGCAAAATCAGTCAGATTCCGCCAAAGAAGCACGGGAACATTCCACTGTGACAGACGACCACGAGGCCCACATCAAGGTGTTGCGGGGCGAGCCGACCGATGAGGAACTGGCCGCGGTGATCGCCGTGCTGGCGAGCGCGTCGAGCGCGCCAGCCGAGCCGCGCGAAGCCGAGCAGAACCTGTGGGGCCATCCGGTGGACCGGCTCCGCTACACGACCTTCAGCTGGCAGCGGGTGACGCTGCTGGAGCGGACACACATGCGGAAATGACCCGGTTGGTGCTTGCGTCCGCATCGCCGGGCCGCCGCAAAGTGTTGCGCCAGGCCGGAATTGATCCGCTCGTCGTCGTCTCAAACGTCGACGAGGATGCGGTTGTTGCGCGGCTGGATCCCGACGCCACGCCAGGGGCCGTCACCACCGCGCTGGCCGCCGCCAAGGCGGAGGCCGTCGCACATGTCCTCGATCCCGAGGTAACCACCGATTGTGTTGTCATCGGCTGTGATTCGATGCTGCACCGCGACGGCGAGCTGCGGGGCAAACCGTCGTCTCAGGCCGCGGCACGCGCCGGATGGCAGCAGATGGGCGGCACGTCCGGAACGCTGTACACCGGGCACTGCGTAATTCGGCTGCAGGACTACACAATCACCTATCGCGCCGCCGACGCCACTGCTACCACGGTCAATTTCGGCGTCCCCTCGCCGGCCGACCTGGACGCGTATGTCACCAGTGGTGAGCCGACGACGGTTGCGGGAGGCTTCACACTCGACGGTCTCGGCGGCTGGTTCATCGACAGCGTGGACGGCGATCCGTCGGCCGTGATCGGCATCGGCCTGCCACTGACCCGCAGGCTGCTCGAACACGTGGGGCTGTCGATCGCCGAGCTGTGGAAGGCTAACCCGCCGCCTGAGTAGGCTCGTGGTGTGCCGCTGCCTGCCGATCCCAATCCCGCCCTGCAGACGTATGCCCATCCCGAACGACTGGTCACCGCAGACTGGCTGTCGGGGAACCTGGGCCGGCCGGGGCTTGCCATCGTCGAGTCCGATGAGGACGTGCTCCTCTACGACACCGGCCACATTCCCGGCGCGGTGAAGATCGATTGGCATACCGACCTCAACGATCCACATGTGCGCGACTACATCGACGGCAAGCAGTTCGCCGACCTGATGAACCGCAAGGGCATCTCCCGCGACCACACCGTGGTGATCTACGGCGACAAGAGCAATTGGTGGGCGGCCTACGCGCTGTGGGTTTTCACGTTGTTCGGGCATCCCGACGTACGGCTGCTCGACGGCGGACGCGACCTGTGGATCTCCGACGGTCGCGAGACGACGCTGGACGTGCCGTCCAAGCAGACCACCGGTTACCCCGTCGTCGAGCGCAATGACACCCCGATCCGCGCGTTCAAGGACGAGGTGCTGGGCATCCTCGGCAGGCAGCCGTTGATCGATGTCCGCTCGCCGCAGGAGTACACGGGCGAGCGCACGCACATGCCCGACTATCCGGAGGAAGGCGCGCTGCGCGGCGGCCACATTCCCACCGCGCGGTCCATCCCGTGGGGCAAGGCCGCCCAGGACAACGGCCGGTTCCGGAGCCGCGCAGAACTCGACGAGCTGTACGGCTTCCTCGGTTCCGACGACAAGACGGTCGTGTACTGCCGCATCGGTGAGCGGTCCAGCCACACCTGGTTCGTGCTGACCCACCTGCTCGGCAAGCAGGGGGTGCGCAATTACGACGGCTCATGGACCGAATGGGGCAACGCGGTCCGCGTCCCCGTCGCCGTCGGGTACGAACCAGGAGAGGCACCTGGCTCCGCATGAGGTCAATGCCGGCGCCCCTGGCCGAGGTGGTATCGGACTTCCAGGAGGTGCAGGGGCAGGACAAGCTGCAGCTGCTGCTGGAGTTTGCCAATGAGCTGCCGCCGATACCCGCCGATTTGGAGCAGGCGGCAATGGAGCCGGTGCCCGAATGCCAGTCGCCGCTCTTTCTGCACGTCGACGCCTCCGACCTTGAGCGCGTGCGGCTGTACTTCAGCGCGCCGGCCGAAGCGCCGACCACACGTGGATTCGCCGCCATTCTCGCCGCGGGCCTCGACGAGCAGCCGGCCGACGACATCCTCGCCGTGCCCGACGATTTCTATGCCGATCTGGGTCTGGCGGCGCTGATCAGTCCGCTGCGACTGCGCGGCATGTCGGCCATGCTGGCGCGGATCAAGCGTCGACTACGGGGCGAGTAGGACCGCTTCCAGCGCCGCCCTTAAACTGCGAGACGCTACATTCTTAAAGACGATTCTTAGAGAACATGCCGTCAGGAGGCGAAGTGCCTAGTCACGCCAGCTCGAAGATCTCCAAGGTGCTGGTTGCCAATCGTGGGGAGATCGCGGTCCGGGTGATCCGGGCGGCCAAGGATGCCGGGCTTCCAAGCGTGGCCGTCTACGCCGAACCCGACGCCGACGCGCCTCACGTACGACTCGCTGACGAGGCCTTCGCGCTCGGCGGCCAGACCTCGGCGGAGTCCTACCTCGACTTTTCCAAGCTGCTCGACGCGGCCGAGAAGTCCGGCGCCAACGCGATCCACCCCGGCTACGGATTCCTTTCGGAGAACGCCGATTTCGCGCAGGCGGTGATTGACGCCGGCCTGATCTGGATCGGGCCGAGCCCGCAGTCGATCCGCGACCTCGGCGACAAGGTGACCGCCCGCCACATCGCCGCGCGCGCCCAGGCGCCGCTGGTACCCGGCACCCCGGACCCGGTCAAGAACGCCGACGAGGTGGTCGCCTTCGCCAACGAGTACGGCCTGCCGATCGCGATCAAGGCGGCGTTCGGCGGCGGCGGCCGCGGCATGAAGGTGGCCCGCAACCTGGAAGAGATCCCGGAGCTGTTCGACTCCGCGGTCCGCGAGGCGACGTCCGCCTTCGGTCGCGGTGAGTGCTTCGTCGAGCGCTACCTGGACAAGCCGCGCCACGTCGAGGCGCAGGTGATCGCCGACCAGCACGGCAATGTCGTCGTCGCAGGGACCCGCGACTGCTCGCTGCAGCGCCGCTACCAGAAGTTGGTGGAGGAGGCGCCCGCGCCGTTCCTGACCGACGCGCAGCGCAAGGAGATCCACGAGTCGGCCAAGCGGATCTGCAAGGAGGCGCACTACTACGGCGCAGGCACCGTCGAGTACCTGGTCGGCCAGGACGGGCTGATCTCGTTCCTCGAGGTGAACACCCGGCTGCAGGTCGAGCACCCCGTCACCGAGGAAACCGCGGGAGTCGACCTGGTACTGCAGCAGTTCAGGATCGCCAACGGCGAGAAGCTCGACATCACCGAAGATCCCGAGCCGCGCGGACATGCGATCGAGTTCCGCATCAACGGTGAGGATGCCGGTCGTGGCTTCTTGCCCGCGCCCGGGCCGGTGAGCAAGTTCGTGGCCCCCAGCGGCCCCGGTGTGCGGCTGGACTCCGGCGTGGAGTCCGGTTCGGTGATCGGTGGACAGTTCGACTCGATGCTGGCCAAGCTGATCGTGCATGGCGGTACCCGCGAGGAGGCGCTGGCCAGGTCCCGCCGCGCGCTGGACGAGTTCCACGTCGAGGGCCTGGCCACGGTGATCCCGTTCCACCGCGCGATCGTGTCCGACCCCGCGTTCATCGGTGACAGCGAAGGCTTCACGGTGCACACCCGCTGGATCGAAACGGAGTGGAACAACACCGTCGAGCCCTTCACCGGTGGAGATCCGATCGAGGAAGAGGACACCATCCCGCGGCAGACGGTCGTCGTCGAGGTCGGCGGCCGCCGACTCGAGGTGTCGCTGCCCGGCGACCTCGCGATCGGCAACGGATCCGGTGGTGCCGGCGGCTCCGGTTCCAATGTCATTCACAAGAAGCCCAAGCCGCGCAAGCGTGGCGCCCTCGCCGGCGCGGCCGCGTCCGGCGATGCGGTGACCGCCCCGATGCAGGGCACCGTGGTCAAGGTGGCCGTGGAAGAGGGTCAGCAGGTGTCGGCCGGCGATCTCGTCGTCGTCCTCGAGGCCATGAAGATGGAGAACCCCGTCACCGCCCACAAGGACGGGACGATCACCGGGCTCGCGGTCGAGGCGGGCGCCGCGATCACCCAGGGCACGGTGCTGGCCGAGATCAAGTAGTCAGTCGGGGGTCACCAGGCTGCGTTGGGCCAGCCGCGTGCCGAAGTAACCGGCCTGCGGGTCGACGACGACCGTCTTCCCGTCGCCTCGCCGGGTCAACACGTCACGAGCCATCTGTTCGAACGAAATCTTGTCCGGCCCACCAATATTCGCGATGCCACCGAGCGGCTTGGCGACGGCCGCGCGGGCGACGTCGGTAGCAACGTCATCGGCGGCGACCGGCTGAATCAACGCGTCGGGGACCCGCACCTCGTCGCCGACGGTCATCGAGTCGGTGATGGCATCGGTGAACTCGGCGAACTGCGTTGCCCGCACGATGGTGTACGGCAAGCCCGATTCGGTGATGATCTTCTCCTGCACCACCTTGGCCCGCATGTAGCCGCTGTCGGGTAACCCGTCGACGCCGACGATCGACAACGCGACATAGTGGCCGACGCCGGCACGCTTCGCCGCATCCACCAGATTGGTGGTCGACTTGGTGAAGAACTCCATCACGGGATCGTCCTCGAACGACGGCGAGTTGACGACGTCGACGAGCGCGTCGGCGCCACTCAGCGCTTCGGCAAGGCCATCACCGGTCATCACGTCGACTCCCGACGCGCGCGACGCCGCGACGACGTCATGCCCCCCGGCGGTCAGGAGCTCGACGACCTTCGTACCAATCAGACCGCTCGCGCCAATAACTGTGATCTTCATGTGGCATGCCTACCATCACAGCGTGGAGCCCGTCGAAATAAATGCAGGCGCTTGGTATTTGCGGGCCCTGCGCGCCGATGACCGCATCGACGACCGGCCCGCACTGGCAGAAATGGGCGAGTCCGATGCGGGCTATGTCGAGAAGCGAGCTGCCCAGTGGGACTCGGATACGACGTACTCGTGGGCGGTGTGCGAGCCGACGACCGGCGAGTTGTTGGCCGAGGTGACGCTGCACCCGAGAACTGGCCTGATCGACCTGCGCGCACGACCGGGCCACGCCGAGGCCGCGCAGGCCGCAGGCGATGCCGTGCGGCGGTTCGCCGACGCGCTCCGAATAGCGCTGCGGTCTTCATTTCTCGCTTCCCCTAGCGGTGACACCCTTCACGTCGTATTCTCCAACTGCAGTACGAAACAGCATTTTGCATTGCACAACGAAGGTGAGAATGCGCAACAACTCCTCATCGCTGCGACGGGCCCTGGCGATCCTCGATCTGGTGGCCGCCGCCAGTCGAGCCAAGGGCGTGACCCTGGCCGAGCTGGCCGAGGGCGTCGAGACAACCAAGAGCACGGTGTTGCGGTTGATCGCGCCGTTGATCGAGCAGCGCCTGGTGCGCCAGGACGCCGACGGCACGTACCGGATGGGAGTCGGCACGCTCAGGCTGGCCAGCGCCTGCCTGACGGATCTCGACATTCGCTCTACGGCCCAACCGACGCTGCGCGAGATCGCTGACGCCACAGGGCAGACCGTTCATCTGCTGGTCTACAGCGGGGGTCGGGTGACCTACGTCGACAAGGTGGTCGGGGCGTCACCGATCCAGATGGCTTCGCGTATCGGCGATACGGGCACGGCGTACTCAACCGCATCAGGCAAGGCCATGCTGGCGTTTCTCGGCGACGAGGAGCTCGAGCGAGTGATCGCGTCGGGATTGCCGGCGCGGACCGCGGCGACGATCACCGATCCGTCGGCACTGCGCGAGCACTTGTCAACGGTTCGCGAGCAGGGTTGCGCCTACGACGACCTCGAGAACGAAGACGGCATCCGGTGTGTGGCTGCGCCGGTGTTCAACCATGCGGGCGTGTGTGTCTGCGCCATCAGCCTTTCGGGACCCGCCGAGCTGGTGGCCGCCAACCGCGATACCTACACCGACCTCATTGTGGCCGGTGCTGCGCGGATTTCGGCTGAGCTGGGCCACGAAGGCGTTGTCCTGCAACACCACTCACAAGAAAGTTAGCGATGAAATCCAAACGATCGATCTCAAAGGTGGTAGCCGCCTTCGCCGCAGCAGGCCTGGTGCTCGTGGCCGCCGCGTGCACCCCGATGCCCTCGGGCGCCGGAGCGGTCGCCGCCGATTCGGCGCTCAAACATGTCCTCACGACGGGCACCGTCAAGGTGGCCACCTGTTTGTCGTTCACGCCGTTCGGCTTCACCAATCAGCAGGGCCAACCGGACGGTTACGACGTCGACATCGCCAACGAGCTCGCCAAGGACATGGGCGTCAAGCTGGAGGTCGTCGACACCACCTCGTCGAACCGCATCCCGAACCTGCAGACCAACAAGGTCGATGTGGTGTTCTGCAACTTCACCCGAACGCTGGAGCGGGCCAAGGAGATTTCGTTCACCGACCCGTATGTGGTAGCCACCGAAGGACTGTTGGTCCGCAGCGGCAGCGGTATCACATCGTTGGAGTCGATGAAGGGCCGCACCGTCGCTGTGGTCAAGGGCAGCACGAATGCCGATGTCCTGCGTAAGCGTGGAGTCGACGTCAAGGTCGCCGAGTTCGACAGCTCACAGGCCGCTGTCCTCGCGGTCAAGCAGGGACAGGCCGACGCGATGGTCGAGGATTCGAACTATCTGCAATACCAGGCCAAGCTGAACCCGGGTCTGGAGGTCGTCACCAGCAATCTGGTGCCGTTGGAGTACAACGGATTCGGCGTGAAGCAGGGCGACCAGGTGTGGCTGGACTATCTGAACCAATTTCTGTTCGAGCTCAATACCTCCGGCAAGAACCTCGAGCTCTACCGCAAGTGGTTCGGCTCCGACCCGCGCTTCCCGCTGCGGCCCGCCTTCTGAGTTCGGTTGCCCGACATGTGGATTGAATATCAATGGCGAACAGTTCTCGCCTATCTCCCGGACTATCTGAACGCCGCCGTGCTGGCGCTGCGCATCACGGTGCTCGGCTTCCTGCTGGCATTCGCATTGGCCATGATCGCGGCCTTGGCCAGGAATTCTGCGCTGCGGATCCTGCGGATCCTTGCCGCCTGCTATGTGGAGGCCATCCGCAACACTCCGGTGCTGCTGCAGATCTTCATCGTGTACTTCGCAATGCCGAGTTTCGGGATTCGGCTTTCGGCGGTGACCGCCGGAACGATCGCGCTCGGCGTCAATGTCGGTGCCTACCTGACCGAGGTGATTCGCGCCGGCATCTCCTCGGTCGGCAAGGGACAGTTGGAGGCCGCTCAAATCCTGGGGCTGAGTAAAGCCCACGTATTCGTCTACGTGGTGGCACCTCAGGCGCTGCGCAACGTCTACCCGGCACTGGTGAACAACCTGGTGCAGGTCCTGCTCGGCACCTCGCTGCTCTCGACGATCGCGGTGCCGGAGATCACCGGTGTCGCCACCGTCATCAACGCACGCACACTGCTGTTCGTCCAGGTATTCGGTATCGCCGTCGCCCTCTACCTGCTGCTCAGTTACGGGCTGTCGGCCCTCGCCGCGCTCATCGAGCGGTTGGCGTTCCGGGCGCCGGCGACAGGACGCACCCGCAAGCGCACCACAGTGCTCAATCTGATCGGGGCACGACCGTGAACTTCTCGTTGATCTCGCAGAGCCTGCCCTTCCTGTGGAGCGGATTCTTACTGACACTTGGCCTTTCGGCGGTGTCGATCGCCGGATCCACGGTCCTGGGCGTGGTCGTGGCGGCGCTGCGAACCTCGCGGCTCCCGCTGATTCCAGGGTTCGCGCGGGCCTACGTCGAACTCTTCCGCGGATCACCCATCCCGATCACCCTGCTGTTCGTCTACTTCGGTGCCGCCCTGTACCTCGGATACAGCGTGAACCTATTCGTCGCCGCGGCAGTCGGTTTGAGCGTCTACCACAGCGCGTTCGTCGCCGAGATCATCCGCTCGGGCATCGAGGCGGTCCCGGCCGGCCAGCACGAAGCCGCCCAGATCCTCGGACTCAAGCCACTCCAGACATTCAGCTGGGTGGTGCTTCCCCAGACCGTCAAGATCGCCCTGCCGCCGTTGGTGGGGCAGTACATCTCGTTGGTCAAAGACACCTCGATCGCCTCGATCATCGGGCTTGTCGAACTGATGAAGGTGGGTCAGTCGATCGTTGACCGAACCAGCGACCCGGTGTCGATTTACCTCATCGTCGCCGTCTTCTACTTCGCCATTTGTTACCCACCGTCGGTGTGGGTCACGCGCAGACAACGAAAGGCCCTCGCCCAGTGAGCACTTCAACTCTCAACGGAACCAACATCGGCCGCGACATCCGCCTGTCGGCTGTGACCAAGGCGTTCGGCGACGTGGCTGTCCTCAACGACATCACCCTCGACGTCTCCGATGGCGAAGTGGTCGTGCTGATCGGCGCATCGGGCTCGGGCAAGAGCACGCTGCTGCGCATCATGAGCGGCCTGGAAACCGCGAGCTCCGGCGAGGTGGTCGTCGGCGGCGTGCCCATGCACGAACCCAAGCGGGCACTGGAGATCCGCGGCCACGTCGGCATGGTCTTCCAGCAGTTCAACCTGTTCCCGCATCTGGATGCTCTGGGCAACGTCACCCTGGCACTGCGCAAGGTGTACAAGATGTCCAAAGACGATGCCCGCAAGAAGGGCCTGGAGGTCCTGGCCCGCGTCGGGATGGACGATCGCGCGGAGCACTATCCCAGCCAGCTGTCCGGCGGCCAGCAGCAGCGGGTGGCGATCGCCCGCGCGCTGGCCGTCGATCCCCGCATCATCTTCTTCGACGAAGCAACGTCGGCGCTGGATCCCGAACTCGTCGGCGAGGTGACGAACGTGATGCGCAGTCTGGCCCACGACGGCATGACCATGGTGGTGGTCACCCACGAGATGGGGTTCGCCCGTCGCACCGCTGACCGGGTGGTGTTCATGGCCGACGGTGTCATCACCGAACAGGGCACACCTGAGCAGATGTTCGGTAATCCGAAGCATCCCAAGACGATCCAGTTCTTGAGCAAAGTGACCGACCAGTGACCGCGGATGCGCTGCAAGTGATCGCCGAGGACCGTGCGGTCACGGTGGTACGCGCGCCGCAACCGTTCGATGTCGGCTCGCTGGTCACAGCGCTGGCCACTGGCGGACTTCGTGCGGTGGAGCTGACGTTGACCACGCCGGACATCCTGGCGCGGCTGGGCGGCGCGAGCATCGACGATGGCGCCGTGATCGGGGTCGGGACCGTGCTGACCGCCGAGGACGCCGAAGCCGCGATCGATGCCGGAGCGCGGTTCTTGGTGACGCCCGCGGTTCGCGAAGCCGTCGCCGGGGTGGCCGCGGCCCGCAACGTGCCCGTCATCATGGGCGCCTACACCCCGACGGAAGTGATGGCTGCCGTCGACCTGGGAGCGGCCGCGGTCAAGATCTTCCCCGCCCGCACAGGAGGACCCGATTACGTGCGCGATCTGCGCGGGCCGTTCCCTGGGGTTGCACTGATTCCTTCGGGAGGCATCAGCGCCGGAAACGCCGCATCGTATCTGGCGGCGGGAGCCACCGCAGTGACCGCCGGAACCGACGTCGTCGCACCCGAGCTGGTGGACGCGGCCAACTGGACGGTGATCACCGACAGAGCCAGAGGTTTCGTCGCGGCCATCAGCGGGCAAGGCGGGGACTAGCGATGGATCCGATACTTCTCAACGATCTGCGGGACACCGTGCTGGGAGCCCAGCACAAATCGGTGCCACCGGCGGCATGGGGGATGACCGTCGACGAGTTCCTGGCCACCAAACCTCGCCTATCCCAGTTCGCCACCCCACTGCTGACCCTCGACGAAACCGGTCTGAGCCATAACATCACCGCGATGGCGCGCTGGGCATCCGAGCGCAACATGGTGCTCGCTCCGCACGGGAAGACCACCATGGCCCCGCAGCTGTGGAGACGCCAGCTCGAGGCGGGCGCGTGGGCGATCACGCTGGCCACCCCGTGGCAGGTCCAGATCGCCCGACGCTTCGGGGTCGGCCGCATCATGCTCGCCAACGCGGTGGTCGACGCGGTCAGCCTGGCGTGGCTGACCGATGAGTTGGCCGACGATCCCGATTTCGAGTTCTACTGCTGGGCCGACTCACCTGCGACGGTCGAGTTGATGGCAAGCGCCCTCGACACGACTACCCGCCCCGTCGCCGTGCTCGTCGAACTCGGCTTCCCGGGTGGGCGCTGTGGCGCGCGCACCATCGACGAGGCGGTTGCGGTCGCCCAAGCCATCACCCAATCTCCGAACCTGACGCTGGCCGGTGTCGCGGGCTATGAGGGCGCCCTCGGCCACGACCGCTCCCCCGGCGCGCTGAGGAGAATCACGACCTACCTCGACGGGTTGGCGAGCCTTCACCGCCGGCTACAAAATATTCTGCCGTCCGGGTCGCTTCTGACTGCCGGTGGCAGCGCCTACCCCGACCTCGTCGCCGAGCGGCTCGCAGAGGCGGCCGCAAGTGGCGCCAGGGTCGTGCTGCGCTCCGGCGCCTATATCGCCCACGACGACGGCTTCTATGCCCACATCTCGCCGTTCGCCGACAGCGTCGAGCCGCACAATCCGGTCCATCTGCAGCCGGCAATCCACGGCTGGGCACGCGTCATCTCCACCCCCGAGCCCGACCTGGCGCTGCTCGACGCGGGCAAGCGCGATCTGCCGTACGACGAAGGCCTGCCGATCCTGGACCACGACCCGGTCGCCGCGATGAACGACCAGCACACGTTCGTGAGGGGCGAGCAGACCAGGTGCATGCGGATCGGCGACATCGTGCGCCTCGGCCTGTCGCACCCATGCACCGCATTCGACAAGTGGCGCCTGATCCCCGTCATCACCGACCACAACCACCCCGATCCGCCCGTGTTCGACCTCATCCACACGTTCTTCTGACGGATGGCACACATCACATGCGTCGGCGAAGCGCTGATCGTCCTTTCGGCCGAACGGGGGCCACTGGAAACCGCGCAATCCTTCGTCCGGGGCGCCGCAGGCGCTGAGGTCAACGTCGCGACTACCCTTGCGGCGCTGGGCATTTCGGTGTCGGTCATCACGCGGGTCGGCGGCGACGGATTCGGACGCTATCTCACTGCACACCTCGCCGAGGCCAACGTCGACACGTCGGCGGTCATAGTCGATCCCACGCGGCCGACCGGCCTTTACATCAAACAACTCGGCGGCGGGTCGACCCACCCCGGCGACCTGCCCCGAGGGGAATCGCGAATGCTTTACTACCGGCGCGGATCGGCCGGCGCCGCACTGGCCGGCGAGGATCTGCGGACACCGCAGGTTCAGCAGGTTCTTCGCCGCACGGATCTGGTGCATGTCAGCGGCATCACGCCGGCGCTGTCCGCCACCGCGCGACAGGGGGTCGCCGGGCTGATGCACGGCCCCCACCGGTGCAGCTTCGACCTCAACTACCGGCCGGCGCTGTGGCCGGACCCCCGCACCGCGGCCGACGTGCTAGACGACTGTGTGCGCGCCAGCGACATCGTGCTGATGGGTATGGACGAAGCCGCAGCCGCTTTCGGCGCCACCTCGCCGCGCGAAATCCGCACCATGTTTCCCGAACCCGAATACCTCGTCGTCAAGAACGACTCACACCACGTCACCGGCTTTCACAAAGACGACGCTGCCGAAGTCCCCGCACTGACCGTCGACATCGTCGAGAAGATCGGTGCAGGCGACGCATTCGCCAGCGGATTCCTCACCGGCATCGTCACCGGCATGACGACAGAAAACGCGCTGCGGATGGGACACATCTGCGCGGCCACTGCCCTGTCGAGCCCCGACGACGCGGCCAAACCTGCGCCCAGCGAACTCAACCGGCTGCTCGGGCTCACCGAAAGCGAATGGGCGACAGCACGATTCACCAACCATGAGGAGGCTCAACCATGACCGACAAGATCGCGATCCTCACCGAGAACGCTCCCGCGCCGGCGCACTCGTTCTCGCAGGCCATCCGCAAGGGCCCCATCGTTCAAATCTCTGGGCAGGGTCCGGTGGACCCGGCAACCAACGAGTACGTCCATCGGGGCGACCTCACCGGCCAGACACACCGAACGCTGCAGAACGTCCTGGCTATCGCCGAAGCCGCCGGCGTGACCTTCGCCGATATCGTCATGCTTCGCGTCTACCTCACGACTCGAGACGACTTCGCCGAAATGAACGACGCCTACCAGGACTTCGTCACCAAACACAGCGGCGCCGCCCCGCTGCCCTGCCGCACCACGGTGGTCACGGGCCTTCCGAGGGAGGAGATGCTCATCGAGATCGACGCCCTCGCGGTGATCAGCTGACGCTGTCGATGTCGCGGCCCGTCGCGAGATCGGCGCAGTCGACGATGACGACATCGTCGCGCCCTTGCAGAAATGCCCGGCCGCCCTCATCGCCACGCAACCCGTCGAGCAGACTCGGCCAGTGCCGCCGCGCGATGACAACGGGATGCCCGGGCCGGTCACCGTAGCTGGCGCGAGCCAGTCCCGACGCCGACGTGCGCGCCGCATCGAGCACCCGGCGTACCGCCTCGGCGCCGATGTCGGGGGTGTCCACCGTATGCAGCACCACGTACGAGGCATCGACGGCCGCCACACCCGCGCGCACCGACGCGCTGAGCCCGCGCGCCCAATCGTCTGCGACGACGGCCCGCGCCGGCGCGGGCACCTGGACCACTGCCGCGCCCAACACCACGACAACGTCGTGGCATCCTCCGTCGGCCAGCGCCGTCACGCAGGCACGCAGCCATCGGCCGTCGTGGGCAAGCACTTTTGGCATGCCGTAGCGCGTCCCTGCCCCGGCGGCCAGCAGCACACCGGCCACAGTGGCGCCATTCGACATGCGAACAGTGTGAACCTGCCCGATTCTGGATCGATGCCCAGCCTGGACGTGGACCAGCTGCTCGAGGTGTGCGCGTCGCCGATATGGGCGCAGCGGGTCGCGGCCGGTGCCCCGTACGCGGGCGTCGATGCGCTGCTCGAGCAGGCCGATCGGGTGCTCGCATCGCTGCCCGACGCCGAGATCGATGCCGCACTGGCCGGCCATCCACGTATCGGCGGCGCGGTCGACAACCCGTCCTCTGCGCGCGAACAGGCCGGTGTGGTGGGTGCCGACGGCGCCATCCGCGCCGAGCTGGCCGACAAAAACCGGGCGTATGAGGACAAGTTCGGCTTTGTCTACCTGGTGTGCGCAAGCGGCCGCAGTGCCGAGGAGCTGCTGGAGAAGCTGACCGAGAGGATGGACAACGATCCCCAGACCGAACGCGGCGTCATGCGCGACGAGCTGAGGAAAATCAACCGGCAGCGCCTGCTAGGGCTGTTGTCGAAGGAGAGGCCATGACGCAGATCAGCACCCACGTTCTGGACGCCAGCAGCGGCCTGCCCGCCGCAGGCGTGCCGGTCACCCTGACCGACGCCGACGGGACGGCCCTCGCCGAAGAACTCACCGACGAGGACGGCCGGATCGACGACCTCTACACCGGCGAACTGTCCGGCGTCTACCGGCTGCGTTTCGACACCGCAACGTATTTTGTCGCCCAGAACATCACCGGCTTCTACCCCGAAGTCGTGGTCGCCTTCGAAATCGCGGGGACGGCAAGCAAATACCATGTTCCGCTATTGCTGTCGCCTTACGCCTATTCGACCTACCGAGGGAGCTGAACGTGTCGGGCATCATCCTGGGCAACACCCAGTACGGCAAGGCCGAGAACCACGTCGTGCGTATCTATCGCGACTCGCCGCGTCACGAAATCCGCGACATCAGCGTATCCACCTGCCTGCGAGGTGATTTCAGCGCCGCATACCTGGCCGGCGACCAGTCCGATGTGCTGCCCACCGATACGCAGAAGCAGACAGCCTATGCGTACGCCAAGGAGAAGGGCCTGGCGTCGATCGAGAATTACGGCCTCGAGCTTGCCCGTCACTTCGTTGACGACATCGGCCCCGTCCAGGGCGCACGCATCGAGATCGACGAATTCGCTTGGCAGCGAGTCGTTGTCGACGGCGTCGAGCACGACCACACGTGGATCCGCACCGGCCAAGAGATCCGCACTGCCGCGGTAACTGTTGAGGACGAGGGCGAATGGGTCGTGGGAGGGCTGAAGGATCTCGTCATCCTGAAGTCCACGGGCTCGGAGTTCGCCGGCTTTCTCACCGACCCGTACACCGTGCTCGAACCCACCCACGATCGCGTGATGGCCACTTCCCTGGTGGCCCAGTGGCGGTTCAGGGGAACCGACATCGACTGGGACGCGGTCTACACCGGCGTCAAGAACGAGATGGTGAAGCAGTTCGCCGTGGTCCATTCGCTAGCCCTGCAGCAGACGTTGTACGAAATGGGCAAGGCCGTGCTCGAGCAGTACCCGGTGATCGCAGAGGTGCGCCTGTCAGCGCCCAATAAGCACCATTTCCGCTACGACCTGTCGCGATTTGGATTGGAAAACAACAACGAAGTGTTCCACGCAGCCGACCGTCCGTACGGTTTGATACAGGCGACCGTGACCCGCGACGATGCCCCGGACCCGGGTCCCGCGTGGGACGGCCAACGTGGCTGGTTGGCCTGAGCTGGGCGGATGAAAATCCTCTAAGATCGATTGCCGGGACGGGGCCTTCCGGCGTAAGGTTCAAAACAGGTTGAGTTCACAGCCAGCTGGAAACGTCAAGCGACGTGCAGGGCAGAACTCCCGCCCTGCAGCGAAGGCTTTGAGGACGCAGGGCCGATTTTTTTGACGTGAGCCACAGTACGAAATCGAGTATTCCGACTGATGGAGTCACAATGTCTACCCCTTCTCATGGTCATCCGGCTTCGCCGGAGTCCCTCATAGAACCCACCGACTGCCACACGGCGCATTTCGCCACCCGGTGGTTGCAACCATCAATGGCAGTCATCACCGCGCACGGCGAACTCGACGCGGCCAACGCGCAGGAATTCGTGGACTACGCGCTGCGCCACGCGCCCCACACCGATCGCCTGGTGCTGGATCTCACCGGCGTGGGCTTCTTCGGTACCGCGGGCTTTTCAGCCCTGCACACCGTCAATGTCCGCTGCGCCGCGGAGAAGATCGAATGGGCGCTGGCGCCCAGCCCGGCCGTCAGCCGGCTGCTGCGAATCTGCGATCCGGATTCGGCCTTGCCGATCTGCGAGAGTGTCGACGCGGCGCTTGCGGCCGTGCAGGGCGAGCCGCGCCGGCTACTGCAACTGGTCCCTAAGTCGCGCTAGGGATTTCGCCAACAAACGGGACACGTGCATCTGCGAGATGCCGACCCGCTCGGCGATCTGTGTCTGCGTCAACGACTCGAAGAACCGCAGCAGCAGCACGGTCCGCTCCCGCTCCGGCAACGCAGCGAGTAAGGGCCGCAACGCTTCCCGGTTCTCGATCTGATCCAGGCCGAAATCGACATCGCCGAGCGTGTCGGCTATCGCGGGCGCATCCTCGCTGCCGCTGCCGCCGCTGTCGATAGACAGCGTGTTGTAGGAGCTGCCCGCGACCAGGCCCTCGATCACGTCGTCGCGGTCCATGTCCAGCTCGGCAGCAAGCTCCGTCGCGGTCGGCGCGCGGCCGAGACGCTGGGACAGCTCGGCCGTCGCGGCGCCCAACCTCAAGTGCAGTTCCTTGAGCCGGCGCGGCACCTTGACCGACCAGCTGTTGTCGCGGAAGTGCCTGCGAACCTCACCCATGATGGTCGGCACCGCGAATGACACGAAGTCCGAGCCGGCGTTGACATCGAACCGGATCACCGCGTTGACCAGACCCACGCGGGCCACCTGCACCAGATCGTCGCGCGGCTCGCCACGTCCGTCGAATCTGCGGGCGATGTGGTCGGCCAGCGGCAGGCAGCGCTCCACGATTCGGTCACGCTGGCGCTGGAACTGCGCCGACGACTCGGGCACATCCTCAAGCTCGCGGAACATGTCAGCGACGTCCGCGTATTCAGAGTTCGATCGTGACGACGAACCCTGGGCCGACGACGGGGTCACCGCAGCGAACTCGCTCGCCTCGTAGTCATGGAGATCCCGAACACCTGCCCCTCCTCGGGGCCGTGCCCATTCTGGAAGGTGCGCACCTCATCTGTCAGCGAGCTCAGCACGTGCCAACTGAAGCTGCCCGGGGCCAGGATGTCTGGGCTCTTACAAGTGGTCGATGCGTCGATGACCACCGCGTCTTCTCGCGGATCAACCACGAGCAGCAGCATCGAATCTGGAACAGCCGACCGGATCAGTCGGGTACACGCTTCGTCGACGGCCAGGCGTAGGTCGGCGACGGCGTCGAAATCGAGATCCTCGAAGGTGCCGACGGCGGCCACCAGGGTGCGCAATACCGCGAGATTCTCGAGTCTGGCCGCTACCCGGAGTTCGACCGACCGGCCGCTGCGCAGCTGCCCGTTGTCCTTGTTCGCGACGTCGGCCATGTGACCTCCCGGCACTATCCTCGCGAGACTACCCCACGTCGGTTCCCAGCTAACCACCGGCGCTCCGATGACCGGTGAGCGCAGACGTGTGGCAATGGTGCCGGTGGGGTAACCCCTTGTCATGGAGGACTTTGCGCGACGGAGCCAGGTCGACGGCGCAGCCGAAACAACGCCGCTGCGCCGGATACTCATCACCGTCGGGCTGGTGCTTGCCGTCCTGATCCTGGTGGCGGTTGCGATATACGCCGGAGCGTTCATCATGCTGGCGCCGATGATGCAGTGACAACGGCAATGACAAGTATCCGGGCGCCGCGCCCGTTGATGTCCTCTTCACCATGGTCCACGTTCAGTACCCCGGCGTGGTCGCCCTTCAAACATGCGACTTCGCCGTAGCGTCCTCCGCGGACCCGGGATTCGCCGGGTGCACCGCGGACGCGCTTTCTCCTACCAGAATCCGGACGGTACCCCAGTCACCGACCCGGAAGCGCTCCAACGCATCAAGGACCTGGTGATCCCGCCGGCGTGGAAGAAGGTATGGATCTGCCCTTACCCCAATGGCCACATCCAAGCCGTCGGAACCGACGCAGCAGGCCGCCGCCAGTACCTCTACCACCAGAAGTGGCAGGAGGAGCGCAACGAGGAGAAGTTCGACCGGGTGCTCGAGATGTCTGCCGCACTACCCGATATGCGGCAGCGCATCGCGGCCGACCTTCGCCGCCGCGGATTCGACCGCGACCGGGTGCTCGCGCTCGCCCTGCACCTGCTTGACCTCGGCTACTTCCGGGCGGGCAGCGATCAGTATGCCGAGGAGAACAACTCGTATGGCATCGCCACGCTGCTGTGCGAACACGTGGCGCTGCAGAAGCAGGCCGTCGAGTTCGACTACCCCGCCAAGAGCGGGGTGCGCCGAACGCTGCTGATCGACGATCCTGAGGTGGTCCGCTCCGTGCGGGCACTGATGCGCCGCCGCGACGGCAGCGAGCGACTCCTGGTGTGCCGCAACGGCGCCGGCTGGACCGACCTTCACGCCGACGACCTGAACGCACGGTTCAAGGAGCTCGTCGGTGAGGAGTACACCGTCAAGGACCTACGCACCTGGCATGGCACGGTGCTTGCCGCCGCCGCGTTCGTCGACGCGGATCCACCGGTCAACAGGACCGTCATCAAACGCGTGGAGTCCGCGGTGATGAAGGAGGTTGCAGAAGAGCTGGGCAACACTGCAGCGGTGGCCCGCTCATCGTACGTCGATCCCCGGGTGGTCGAGGGTTACGAATCCGGGCTGACGATCGCGGCGGGCGCGCGGCGGGCCCAGCGCACCAAGGCACCCGCTGAGCGACAGGCGATCCTGGAGCGCTGTACCGCTCGGCTGATCCGCAGAGTGGCCAAGAGTTAGAAACCCGAAGGGGTTCCGTTGCCCAGGTAGGTCAACCCGGCATCGCGCAGCGTCGTGGCGTCGAGCAGGTTGCGGGTATCGACCACCACCGCGCCCGGCGCCTGCTCGCCGATCAGCGGCCAGTTCAGTTCGCGGAACTCGGGCCATTCGGTGAGCACCACGATGGCGTCGGCATCCTTGGCCGCTAAGTACGGGTCGTCGACGGTGACGATCGACGACCGCCGCAGCGGTTCGTGGTCGATGGCGGCGAGCCTGGGGTCGTAGCCGGTGATCTGTGCGCCGGTGCGGGCCAGTTCGGCGCAGATGGTCAACGCGGGTGAATCCCGCACGTCGCTGGTGCCGGCCTTGAACGTCAACCCGAGCGCGGTGACCCGTGCGCGTCGCAACGATGTGGCCATGGTTCGATTCAGGGTTTCTGCGACCCGGCCCGGCTGCCCGGCGTTGGTGACCCTGGCCGCCTGGACCTCGGGCAGCGGGACATCGTTGAGCCGGCCGGTGTGCAGCAGTGCGGCGGTGTCCTTCGGCAGACACGAACCGCCCCAGCCCGGACCGGGCTGCAGGAAGTGCTGGCCGATCCGCACATCGGCGCCCATGCAGCGGGTGACGTCGTCGATGTTCGCCCCCACCCGGGCGCACAACCGCGCCAGTGAGTTGGCATACGAGATCTTCACGGCCAGAAAGGCATTGCTGGCGTACTTGGCGAGTTCGGCGCTTTCGGGGCTCATCTTCAGGGTCGCCGACCCGGCTCCGTACACGGCGCTCACCACATCGGCGGCATCGCCGCCGTCGTCGACGCCGATGATAATGCGGTCGGGATGGCGGAAGTCATAGATGGCGTGGCCCTCGCGCAGGAACTCAGGGTTGGACACCGCGCGGATGCCGGTGGGCCGCAGCCGATCTCCCATCCGGCGGGTGGTGCCGACCGGCACGGTCGATTTGACCGCGAGCACGGCACCGGGGCGCAGCACCGACGCGAGCTGGTCGACGGCCGTGTCGACCGCGGCCAGATCCGCCGAGCCGTCGGCACCGCTTGGGGTGGGCACGCAGACGAGCACCACGTCACGATCGGCCAGGTCGGCGTAATCGCAAGTGAACCGCAGGGTTCCACGCTCGAGCCCGTGCTGAAGCAGCAGCGGGAGACCTGGCTCGTCAATGTGCGCGACGCCCTGTGTCAACTGCTCGACGCGGTCGGTATCGACGTCAACGCAGACCGTGTCGTGGTCGCGCTCGGCCAGGCACACCGCGGTGGTGAGGCCGACGTAACCGGCGCCGATCACTGCAGCGCGTAACACAGTCATGCGCAGTCCCGCAGCAGAGTCTGCGTGGCGTCCAGCACCCGCGGCACAGTGAGCAACAGCAGCCCGCGGTGCGGGCGGTCGGCGTGTGGGTCGCCCTTGTCGCCTGCCCACATCGCGATGTGCGGGCCGAGACCCCGCGGACCCCACTGGTTCGGCGGCGTCGGACCGAACAACAGCACTGACGGGGCGCCCGTCGCGGTGGCGATGTGGCCGACGCCGGTGTCACCGCAGATCAGCAGTCGGCAGTCGGTTACCAGGGCGACCAGGCCGAGCAGTCCGAGAGTTCCTGCCAGCACCGCGGATTGCGGCAGACCGGCCTCATTTGCCACGGAGCGGGCGAGGTCGATCTCGTTGCGGTCGCCGGTGACGACGACCTCGTGGCCCGCGTCGTGCAATGCGGCGGCAACGGCCGCGAACCGCTCCGGCGGCCACCGTCGAGCCGGGTATGCGGCGCCGGGATGGATCACCACCACCCCGGACCGGTCGGGATAGCCCTGTGGCCGCCGAATGCCGAGATCGTCCGGATCACATGGGATTCCGGCCCACTCCATCAGCTGGCACCAGCGATCGACCTCGTGAAGGTCGGCGCGCCATGGCGGGCCTGGCAGGCCAGGATAGGCGCTGTGCCGGTGAGTGAGCAGCGCCCGCGGCTGCAGCGCGACGAGGTCCGTGATGCTTTCCGGACCGCTGCCGTGCAGGTTCACCGCGAGCGCGGGCGGCTCACGGCGGGCCTGCAGCCGGCCCAATCGCGGTGTGGGGTCGACCTCGTCGATTGCGCCGGACAGCATCGCGAGCTCGCGGAACCGTTCGGGCGTGGCGAGCACGATGCGCGCGTCCGGATAGGCCCGGCGAAGGCCGCGCAGCGCGGGTATGCCGGTCAGCAGGTCACCGAGTCCCAGCGCTCGCAGCACGAGGATGGTGTCCCTCGGCGAAGTTACGGCCACGAGGACTCCGTCGACGCGCACACCACCATTTCGCGCACCTCGCAACCCGCGGGCTGGGACAGGGCGAACACCACGGTCTCGGCCACATCTTCTGGCTTGTTGAGCTTCGCGTCCGGGGGTGGTTTGTACTGCTCGTCGCGACCATCGAAGAACGGCGTGTACATCCCGCCGGGAATCAGCGTCGTCACGCCGACCTCACCCGCCAGTTCCGCGGCCAGCGCCCGGGAAAGCCCGACCACACCGAATTTGGATGCGCAGTAGGCGCTCGCGTCGCTGACCGCCTTGATTCCCAGCGTCGACGCGCAAGTGACGATCCGGCCGCCGGTGGTCTTCAGATACGGCAGCGCCGAGCGGATCACCGCCGCGGTGCCGAGCAGGTTGACGTGGATGACGCGTTCCCAGTCCTTGGCCGCGACGTCGCCGAGCTTTCCACACGAGTCGATTCCAGCAGCGGTGAAGACACCGTGGATCTGACCGTCGACACGTTCGGCTAGTGCCCGCACCGCGGCATCGACGGCCTCGGTGTCGGCAAGGTCGGCCTGCGCGAACGCGACGTCGGCGCGCGGCTCGTTCCTGTCGATCACCAGCGGGGTACCGCCGTGCCGGGTGACGGATTCGACCGTGGCACCACCGAGCCCCGACGCTCCGCCTGTGATGATGACGTTGCCCAATCCCATTGGAAGTTCCTTTCGTTGGCTACGACCGCGCGGCGGCGATCAAGTTTGACGACGAGTAGCCCACGACGGTCGGCAGCAGCACCACCTCACCGCCGTGGCGGCGGACGACACCGGCCTCGGGCAGATCGGCCTCCGCGTAGTCGCCGCCCTTGACCCACACGTCGGGACGCAATTGCTCCAATGCCCGCTCCGGCGAACGCTCGTCGAAGATGACGACGGCGTCCACGCAGGCCAGTGCGGACAGCACGCGAGCGCGGTCCTCGGCGGCCATCACCGGCCGGCGGGGGCCCTTCAGCGCCCGCACCGAGACGTCGGAGTTGAGCAGCACCACCAGCGCGTCGCCGAGCTGGCGCGCACCTCGCAGCAGCCGCACATGGCCGGTGTGCAGCAGATCGAAGCAGCCTCCGGTCGCCACCAACGTGCCGCCGCGACGGCGCAGCCGGTCCCGCACCGCGGTGACTTCACCGGTCAGCGCATCGAATTCGCTTGTGGCCGAGGGACCATCGCACACCGACGCTGCGCTGGACACCCCCACTGCACCGCCGGCTGCCACGAATCTGCTGGCCGCCTCGACGGCTGCGGTCACCGCGGTCTGCGCATCCTTACCGGCGCCAAGCGCGACCGTGGCGGCGACGGCGAAGCGGTCGCCCGCACCGCAGGTGTCGCTTCGGCCCGAACCGGCCGCGGACGCAGGCACCGCGACATGCGTGCTTCCATCCGCGGTGGCCAGCACCGCTCCCCTGGCACCGAGCGTGACGCACACCGCTCGGGCTCGCCACCTCTTGCGCAGCGATAACGCCGAGTGCGCGTCGCCAGCGTCGTGCCGCGAGAAGTGAACGGCCTCCGCCTGATTCGGGGTGACCAGCCAGCAGCCCGGTGTCGGTGCCCCGCCGCGAGGGTGAGGGTCCCAGACGACCGGAGTCTGCTTGGCGACGCGCTCGAGCAGCTTTCGGATACCGGCATGCGCGGCGACGCCGTGGCCGTAGTCGGCAACGCACACCGCTTTCGCATCGTCGAGGACGCCCGCGACTTCGGCGGGCAGTTCCTCACCGGCTGCGGCGCCGTCGCCGTGATCGAGCCGCAGCATGGACTGACCGGCGGCCCGAATCCTGGTCTTGCACACGGTGTTACCTGACATCGGCAATCCAACCAGCTTCACTCCGGCCGACGTGAGCAGGTCGGCAAGCGCACGGCCGTCGGCGTCGTCGGCCAGCGCGGTCACCAGCACCACATCGGATTCGGTGCGCGAGGCCAGCACCGCGGCAAGGCCCGCCCCGCCGGGACGGCGCCACATCCGGTCGGCGTCCACCACTGGAACCGGGGCCTCCGGGCTGAGCCGGGTGGCGCTGCCTTCGATGTCGACGTCGAGCATCGAGTCACCGACGATCACCAACGGCCTACGCATGACGGGCCCCCAGCAGGCCGCCGTGATTCGGCAAGGCACCGTCGAGCGCGATGCACAGCGAGTGCACGAGCAACAAGTGAATCTCCTGCACGGTGGCGGTGGTGGAGGCCTCGACACAGATCGCGTCGTCGCACATGGCCGCCAGCGGGTTGGGCGCCGGACCGGCCATCGCCCATGTGGTGAGCCCGGTCTCGTGGGCGGCCTTGACCGCACCGAGCACATTGGGGCTGGTACCGCTGGTGGACAACGCGACGAGGATGTCGCCTGGCCGTCCGTGTGCCCGGACACCGCGGGCGAACATCTCGTCGGCGCCGTAATCGTTGGCGATCGCGGTCAGCGCCGAGGTGTCGGCGTGTAAGGAGATGGCGGACAGCGGTATTCGCTCTTCACGGAACCGGCCGACCAGCTCGGCGGTGAGGTGTTGAGCCTCGGCCGCGCTGCCGCCATTACCGCACGCCAGCAGGCGGCCGCCGTCCGTCAGCACCTCGGCCAGCCGGCTGCCCCAGGTCTGAAGGCGCGGTGCCTCCGCACCAATCCGATTCACGGCTTGCGCCAAGGCTCCGATGTGACTGTCGATCATGGCTTCCCTCCCAATCGATCGACCGCGGCGAGCAGTTCGGCGTCGGTTATGCCGTCCAGACAGGGATGGCCGTCCACCGGACAGGTGCGGGCGCGGGTTGCTCGGCACGGGGCATCCTGATCCCCGAGCCGGATGACGTGGTTTCCGTACGGGCTCCATTGCGAAGCGGGAACGACGGGCGCGAACAGTGACACCACCGGTGCACCGACGGCAGCGGCCAGATGTGCTGGTCCGGTATTGGGTGCGACGACGACCCGTGCGGCCGCGTAGACGGCGCCGAGGGTGGCCAACGTGGTCCGCCCGCCGATGTCGACGCAGTCGCACCCGGCGACGGCGGCGGTCAGTCCGCGTTCTGCGGCATCGCCGGTGACGACCACGCGATGGCCGGCTGCGGTCAGGGCGGCGACCATCTGCGCGCTGCGTGCGGTCGTCGGCCGGCGGGCAGGCACCGCCGCGCCTGGATGGAACACCACAAATGGTGCGGTACCGAGTATTTCGGTGATGTCCCGCGGTAGCGGCGACACTCGGCTCACGCGCAGCGCACCATCGTCGCCCGCGGGCAGTTCGCAGCCGGCCGCACGGACGAGCGACAGCGCCCGCTGCGGCTCCGGTATTCCGCTCTCGACGTGATGACGAAGATCGAGCAGTGTGCCCGGGTAATCCTCGCTGATCGCGCCGACCCACGGCACCTCCGCCAATCGGCAGATCAGCGCCAGCGGCAGCGGCGACTGATGAAACGACGTGAAGATGTACACCCGGCTCGGGGCGACGTCGCGCAGCTGCTTGACCAGCGACTCGACATGCGTCCCGGTGAGCTCCGGCGAGTCGAAATCGACCCAGGGCGCCTGCCATTCGATGATCTCATCGACCGCAGGCAACAACTCTGCGGCGGCGCGGCCGCGCGGCCCGGCCAGAAACGTCACGCCGTCATGGGCAGCGGCGACGGCGCGCACCGCCGGACCGGTGATCAACACGTCACCGGCGCTGTCCAGTCTCGCGACCACTGCCCTGTTCATCGGCAGTCCTTCAGCACAAGCGACACCGCGTCCTCCAGCGTGGCGGCCACCCGGGCCCGCACCCTGGCCTCGCTGATCTCCTGACGCCGCGTCCGGCCCGTGGGCACCAGCACCACGTCGGCGCGCGCCGACAGCGCGGCCTCGACGTCGCCCCCGGTGTCGCCGATCATCACGCAACGCGTGGTGTCAACGCCAAGCGCGTCGGCGGCGGCCCGCACCATTCCCGGCGCCGGCTTGCGACACCCACAGCGGTCGCCGTCATCGTGCACACAGATCTGCCAGGAGTCGAACGGCCCAAGCACCGCATCGACTTTCGCGTTGACGGCGTCCAGCTCATCGGTAGTGATCAGCCCCTTCGCCACGCCCGACTGGTTGGTGACCACTGCCAGCAGCAGTCCCCGGTCGCGCAGCCGGCCCAACGACTCGACCGCCCCGGGCACCGGCCGCACCCCGGCGGGATCGCGCAGATACGGACTGTCTTCGATGATCGTGTCGTCGCGATCCAGCAGCACCGCCAGCGGCGGATCTCGGCGCGCCGACCGGAACGTCCATTCGCCACGGATGCGGTGCATCACAGCCGCCGCCGGAATCAGGGCACTGGTCACCAGCATTCGCCCGGCCTCGACCGGGGTATGGGGCCCCGCCCAGAACCGCCGCACCGCGAATTCCGCGGTGAGCGCCGCCCACTTCACGGCCGCCCACCGGGCCGCGCGCCACCGGCCGGCAAGAAGGGCCACCAGCGCGGCGGACGCTGCGGCGGATGTCAACACATGCGCGGGCAGTCGCCCGCGGTCCTCGCCGATGGCCGACCGCCACGCCCTGCCGTGTTTGCGGCGCATGAGGGCGTTGTCCCGGTTACCGATCTGGGCCCGCACGCTTGTCAGCACCGTCGCCTTCGCCGCCGGATGGCTGCACCGCCGCGAGCCCTGAACGATGTTATTGCCGGACAACGTGATCCGCAGCGCCAGGTCGGAGTCTTCCCGGTAGGCACGGGGAAAGCGGTCGTCGAAGCCCCCGACGGCCACCAGGGCAGCCCGCCGGTAGGCCATGTCTGCGGTGATCCACTTGGCCTCGGACAACCGCTGCGTCCGACGTTCGTCGTCCGTGGCCCGTCGCCCGGCGACCCGCGGCACCTCGATGACACCCTGCGAGCCCGCGGCGTCGGCCGCCTCGGCGTCGGCGAGGTCGTCGGCCAGCGCGGCGAACCAATTCGGCTGGGGTACAACGTCATCGTCCACGAAGCAAATCCAGAATGCGCGGCTGGCGCGCCAGCCGACATTGCGGGCTGCGGCGGGTCCGCGGCCACCGCTGTGCAGGACCTTGACGGGCAGACTTGTCGAGACGTGCAGTGGCGGTGTCGGATCGGCGCGGTCGTCGACGAGGATCACCGCCGACGGGCGCGGACCCGACGATCCGTCCAACTCGGCCAACAGGCGGTGTAGCGACGCCCGCCCGATGGTCGGCACGACGATCGCGAAGTCCTCCGAAGTCACCGCGGCCGCCTCACAATGAACGGCCCAATCGCCAGCACGTCGATCGGTGCGCTGCCGAAGCACTCCAGCGCGTCGCGGGGACTGTCGACCATCGGGCGGCCCGACGTGTTGAAGCTCGTGTTGACGATCACCGGCACGCCTGTGCGATCGGCGAAGCGGCTGATCGTGGCGTGCAGAAGCGGGTTGCCGCGGTCGACGGTCTGGATGCGCGCGGTGCCGTCGACGTGGGTGACGGCCGGGATCTTGGCGCGCCAGTCGTCGGCGACGTCGTGCACGAACAGCATGTACGGGCTGGGAATCGGTCCGCCAGAGAAGATTTCGTCGGCCCGTTCGGCGAGCACCATGGGCGCGACCGGTCGGAACTGCTCGCGGCCCTTGACGGTGTTGAGCCGCTCCAGGTTATCGATGCGGCGCGGATCGGCCAGCAGCGAGCGTCCGCCCAGCGCGCGCGGCCCGAATTCGGCGCAGCCCTGGAACCAGCCCACCAGCTGGTCTTCGGCCAGGGCGTCGCCGACTGCGGCCGCATAGTCGGCGGGCCGTTCGTACGGCAGAGCGGCCTCGCGCAACGTCGCCTCGATCTCGGCGGCGCAGAACCCGCGGCCCAATTGCGCCGTCGGCATCGGGGCGATCGGCTCGCCGGCCTCTCCGGCCAGCGCCAGCGCGGCGCCCAGCGCTGTGCCGGCGTCTCCAGCGGCCGGCTGCACCCACACGTCGGTGAATCCGCCCTGCGTGTAGAGCTTGGAGTTGGTCACGCAGTTGAGGGCGACTCCGCCTGCAAGGCAGAGGTTTTCGTGGTCGGTGCGCTGGCGCAGCCAGCCGACCAGGTCGAGGAGTACCTCCTCGACCACCCGCTGCACGCTGCACGCGAGGTCGGCGTGCTCGGGTTCGGGCCGGGTCAGCGCGTGGCCCTTCCCCGCGCCGGGCTCACGGGCAGGGGTGAACGAGTTCCAGTCGACCGGCTCGGTGCGGAACCCGCCGTCGCCGAAGGCATAGATCAGCTCCCGGAACCGGTCGGCGAACTTCGGCGTCCCGTACGACGCCATCGCCATCACCTTGTACTCGTCGCTTGACCGCTTGAAACCCAAATGCTCGGTGAGGCTTTCGTACAGAAGTCCCAGGGAATGCGGCAGCGACTGCGTGGCCAACACGTCGATCTTGTTGTCGCGATAGCTGCCTGCCAGCATCGACGTGCGCTCGCCGCGGCCGTCGACCACCAACACCGCACAGTCGGGGTGCGGCGAGGCCAGTGCGCTGGACGCGGCGTGCGCGACGTGGTGGCGGACATACCGCACGACCGCTGGGTCCAAACCTGGCAGCGCGGACTGCAGGAACCGGGGCGCCCGTTCGGCGTACATGGTGCGCAGGTACTCCCAGTCGCGGTCGAGGCCATCGAGTTCGGCGGCGGTGTCGTCCATCAGACGTGGGTCGTATGAATAGCCGACCGCGTCCAGGTCTGCCGGAGTCAGCCCGGCCTGCGCGAGGCACCAGCGCGCCGACTCGACCGGCAGCTCCCAGGTGGAAAACGGCACCGCTTGCTTGCCGTGCTTGCGCCGGGTGAACCGTTCCTCTTCGGCGGCCGCGACGATCTGCCCGTCGACCACCACGGCCGCGGCGGGATCGTGGAACACCGCATTGACTCCGAGAATGCGCACCAAGTCTCCTAACTTCCCTGTAGCGCAGCGGATGTGGCGGTGGCCTCGCGCACCTGAGCGCGGAACCAGTCCACGGTGACCGCCAGCCCCGCCCGGTAGCTCACCCGCGGCTGCCAGCCCAGATGATCGCGTGCCAACGTGATGTCCGGGCAGCGGCGCTGCGGATCATCCTCGGCCGCCGGAAGGAAATGGATGGGCGACTCACTGCCCGCCAGGTCGCGGATGAGTTCGGCGATGTGCAGCACGGACAGCTCGACGGGGTTGCCGACGTTTGCCGGTCCTGCGCAGTCGGATCGGGCGAGCGCGACCAATGCGTCGACGGTGTCATCGACGTAGCACAGCGAGCGGGTCTGCTGACCGCTGCCGGTCACCGTGATCGGCTCGCCGGCCAGCGCCTGACTGCAGAAGGTGGGCACCATGCGACCGTCATCGGCGCGCATCCGTGGGCCGTACGTGTTGAAGATGCGCGCCACCCCGACGTCGGCGGACCGCACCCGACGATACGCAAACGTCAGCGCTTCGGCGAAGCGCTTCGCCTCGTCGTAAACACTGCGCGGACCGACCGGATTGACGTTTCCCCAATAGGTCTCCGCCTGCGGATGCTGCAGTGGATCTCCGTACACCTCGCTGGTGGAGGCCAGCACCATCCTGGCGCCGCACCGCTCGGCAATGTCGAGGACGTTGGCTGTGCCAAGCGCGCCGGTGCGCAGGGTCTGCACCGGCAGGCGCAGGTAGTCGACGGGTGAGGCCGGCGACGCGAGGTGGAACACCGTGTCGACGTCGGTATGCCTACCGATGAGGGGCTCGCTGATGTCGTGGCGAACAAAGTGGTAACCCGGTCGACCGCGCAGCAGATTCGCCGCCGTGGGTGCGCTCGTCGACAAGTCGTCGACGCAGGTCACCTCCACGCCGTCAGCCAGCAGCCGTTCACACAAGTGGCCGCCGAGGAACCCGCCTCCCCCCGTCACCAGGACCCGTTTGAGTTCATGCATCGGTGTTTGCCCTTCCCGTTCGCGGGTAGTCGGCATCGTTATGGACGCCACGGCCAGAACGTCGTTCGTGATCGCCAGCCGCGATCGCGCTCACGAACTCGCCACGACGGTCGCAAGACTGCTCGACAGCACGCCGTACCCAATCATCGTTGTGGACAACGGCTCTCGAGACGAGTCGGTGACGGTCATGAAACGGATGGCCGCACGGTCGGGTGGCCGCCTGCAAATCATCGAACTGGACACCAACCGGGGCGCGGTAGGGCGCAACGTCGGGGTCGCGGCGACCCGCACTCCGTATGTGGCGTTCTGCGACGACGATTCGTGGTGGACGCCGGAAGCGCCCGCGATCGGGGTGGACCTCTTCGAACGCCACCCTTCGCTCGGTCTGCTGGCGGCGCGGACGATCGTCTGGCCGCAGCGGCGTGAGGACCCGCTTGCCGCCGAGCTTGCCAACAGCGCGCTCGGCCGTCGCCCCGATCTGCCGGGGCCGTCGATCCTCGGCTTCATGTGCTGTTCGGCGATGGTCCGCAAGCGGGCGTTCGAGGCGGCAGGCGGGTTCAGCAAGATCCTGCATTTCCGCGGCGAGGAGCAGCTGTTGGCTGTCGACATGGCGGCGCTCGGCTGGGACCTCTGCTACTGCCAGGACTTGATCGCGATCCACCAGCCGTCCGCGGTGCGCGCCACCACGGCGGCGCAGGACGCTCGTGGGCTGCGCAACGCGGTGTTGACCACATGGATGCGGCGCCCAATGACGCTGTGCCTTAAAGCAACTGGCGAGTTGTTGTGGGCCGCACTGCGCGATCGAGAGCACGCCCGCGGCGCGGCCGAAGCGATTCTGCGGCTGCCGGAGGTGGTCAACGCGCGCAGGCCATTGCCCGCCCACGTCGAACACGACCTCGCGGTACTCGAGGCGCGCTGAGCCGCTCATCCCGACGAGAGGTTCGATGCCACCGCCGACTGCAGATATTCGGCCGGCACCAGCCGGTCGTAGATCCGCAGGGTGTCCGCGGCGATCCGGTCCCACGAATAGCGCGCCCTTGCGCGATCCCGCCCGGCGGCACCGAGGCTCTGACGCAGGAAATCGTCGCGCATCAGTTGATTGATCGCGTCTGCCACCGCGGTTGGGCACTTCGGTTTCACCAGCCGGCCGGTGACATCGTGCACGACGGTGTCGAGCATGCCGCCTACGGCGGAGGCCACCACGGGAATGCCACACGCCATGGCCTCCAGCGGCACGATGCCGAACGGCTCATACCAGGGGGTGCACGCCACCACATCTGCGGACCGCAGAATGACTGGCATGTTCTCGCGCGCAACGGATCCGTACAGCCGCACCCGATCCGCCACGCCGAGCTCCTCGGCCAGCGTCAGCAACCGGCACGCTTCCGGATCGGAGCCCAGCTGCGATTCATCCGGTCCGCCGACGATGACGAGTTCGGTGTCGGGCATTGCCGGCAGCGCCCGGACGACGACGTCGAAGCCTTTGCGCGGCACGAATCTTCCAACGCTGACGATGCGATGGTGGTCGTTACGAGGGGCCTTCGGCCCGTCCGGAGTGAACAGATCGAGGTTCACTCCGCAGGGCACCACCGACATCCGCGCGCGAGCCCGGCCCATCCGCATCAGTTCGAACACCTCGTCGGTGCAGGTGGCTGCAACCCAGGTCGCCGTGCGGGCGACCGTCGCCTCGAGCCGGAGCCGCTCCTTCGGGGAGGTGTCATCGGCACCCTGATGGCGGCGCTTGACCACGCCGAGGGCGTGAAACGTCTGCACCGCAGGCAAATCGAGATGCCTGGCCGCCAATTGTGTGGCGATGCCCGACATCCAGAAGTGTGCGTGCGTGACGTCCGGGCGGTCGGCGCTCCACTGTGCGTCGAGGAACTGGGCGAAGGGTCCCATATGGGCCAGCAGTTCGTCCTTGGGAAGGTGCTCGGCCGGCCCGGCGGGTACGTGAACTACGGTGTAGCCCTGCGGCATTTCGACGCGCTCGAGAAGATCCGGATCGTCGCGACGGGTGTAAACCGTCACCGCGTGACCACGGCGGGTCAGCGCTGCCGACAGTTCGGCGACATGTACGTTCTGTCCGCCTGCGTCGGCACCGCCAAGCACTGCCAGTGGACTGGCGTGCTCGGAGACCATGGCGATCTTCATCGGAAACCTCCTTTCAAGTTTGTCCGCAGTTCTCATCGATGACGTCGTCCCACTCGCGCAGGAACCGCTCGAGCCCGAAGTGCGCCATCGCGAAGTCGCGCGCCGCCTTACCTGCCGCCGAGGCATCCGCCAGATCGGTGACGAATCCCTCCAGCGCATATGCCAGGGTGGCGACGTCCGCGCTGACGACACCAGCCTCCGCGGGCACCACGAGCGGAGCCATCGTGGCGGCGACCGCCACCACTGGCATGCCCATGAACATGGCCTCGATCAGAGACAGGCCAAGCGATGTCCAGCGTGCGGTATGGAGGTAGACCCGCCGCCGCGCCACCTGGTGCAGCAGCCGGGGTGCTCCTACATCGCCTTTGCCGCGCACGTGGCCGGTCCCTGACCGGTCGTTGAGCAATTCGGTTTCAATGCCCCACACGTCGATCGGGACATGCGATCCGAGTTCCGCCAGCAAGTCGGCGCCCACCGTGCGCCACCGCCGGCAAGGCTCGTTGATCATGGTCGCGGCGGCCGGAACCTCCCCGGTGTAAAGGTGTCCGGGATCGGCGATGCCGTGATTGATGACTCGGGTGGGGGCCGAACCGTTGTTCCACATCAACCGGTTGAAGTCGGTGACGTGGATCAGCGGGATGTCGTCACGCCCCGCAAGGGGGTGGACGCTGTCAACAGCAAAGGGCCGCGGCGTGTTGTGTTCGACGTAAACGGCGGGGACGTCGATGCCGGGCCGACGTCCGAGCCAACGAGTCGCCAGCTCGATCTCGGCAGGCCGCTGCAGCACCACCAGGTCGATGTCTTCGTCGCGCAGCCGCCACGACGGAACCTCCTGAGCGCGTGTCCAATTGCGGCCGCACAGACCACGGCCGTAGGCATCGCGGTCCTCGTTCACAGGAATAACCCAGCGATGCCGGCCGGCGACGAACGACTCCGTCCAGGACCCATGGACGTGCCACACCAACACCGAGCGCGTGGCTGTGGATCCCGTCATGCGAATCGCTTACCCGAAGTCATTTCCCGCATAACGGTCGAGCGGTCGAGTGTTCGCATAGTGGATTCACCCCATTCGCATTCGGGATGACGGGGGCGTCAATCTGTTTTCAGCCGCCGCTCAGGGGGTATTCGGGCCGGCATGCAAGACAGCGAGGAACTTCCCGACGATGTCCCCGTCGCCGATGCCGTCGAGCAGCAGCGGACAACCAGTGAACCGGTTCCCGACGAAGAGGCGACCGCCGAGCCGCCCGATGACATGCCGCTGGAGGCAGCACCCGCGGACTGGCAGGAACAGCTGGAGGTTGTCGAGTTGGATCCCGAACCGGACGAGTTCGAGCGATGACCGATCCCGACGGCGTGATCCCCTATCCCGGGCACACCTCCGAGATGGAGGACAGACCCCGCGACGAAATGCGCGACTACACCGGCCGCGACCTGTTGGCAGGCAAGCGGGCATTGATCACCGGTGGCGATTCCGGCATCGGGCGCGCGGCGGCTGTGGCCTTCGCGAAGGAGGGCGCCGACGTCGCGATCGCTTATCTGGAGGAAAACGACGACGCCGCGCACACCGCGTCGCTGGTCGAAGAGGCGGGACGGCGTTGTGTGTTGCTGCCAGGGGATCTTGCGGAGGCCGAGCAATGCCGGTCGGTCGTCGCGCGCACCGCCGACACGCTTGGCGGGCTCGACATCCTTGTGAACAACGTCGCATATCAGAATCCGACCGAGAAATTCACCGACATCACCGACGAGCAGTGGCGCCGCACCTTCGCGGTGAACATCGACAGCTTCTTCCATGTCACCAAGGCAGCGCTCGAGCACATTCCCGACGGCGGAGCGATCATCAACACCGGCTCGATCAACGGGCTGCGCGGAAACAAGACACTGATCGACTATTCATCGACGAAAGGCGCGGTGCTGGCGCTGACGTATTCGCTCGCTCAATCGCTGAGCGAGCGGCGCATCCGGGTCAACTGTGTGGCACCAGGACCGGTCTGGACGCCGCTGATCCCCGCGACCATGGACGCTGACAGAGTTGACTCTTTCGGCGGGCACACGCCGTTCGGGCGCGCCGCCCAACCCGACGAAATCGCGCCATCCTATGTGTTTTTCGCAGCGGCGCAGTTGTCGTCGTACTACAGCGGTGAGGTGCTTGCCCCCATTGGGGGTGAGACGCTTCCCGGCTGACAGGAGCGGCGATGGAGAAGCGACGCGAACGCCTGCAACGCTATCGGTCGCTGGCTCCGCTTGCGGTGATCATCCTCGGGCTCGGACTGTTGTTGACGCAGTGCCCGGCGAACAGGGACGGCATGCCCGGCCAGCTGGCCAATTCGATGGACGAGACCGTGACGGCCGCGCGCAGCGGTGCGCTGGCCTTGGATCTTTGGATTCAGCAACGCTCGACCAACCAGCTGACCAGCGTTCAGCTCACCGATGCCCGGGACGAAGTTGTCAAGGCCTACAAGGGAATCGCCGACCTGCGGGGCGAAGACCCGGTTGACATCGGGCGTCAGCGCATGCTGACCGAAGCCATGACCTCCATCGTCGGGCAGCTCAACGCTGCAGCCGGGACGATCCGCCACATCACCGCAGACCCTGCTCCGGATAAAGCCCGCGACGACCTGCGCGCGTCGGCCGATGCGCTCGAGAGCGGATATCGCTGATGGGAAAGCTCTTCTCGGTAGCACTGGGAATCCTCACCGCGATCGGCGGATTCGTCGACATCGGCGATATCGTGACCAATTCCGTGGTCGGCTCCCGCTTCGGGTTGGCATTGGTGTGGGTGGTCATTGTCGGCGTGATCGGGATCTGCCTCTACGCGAACATGGCCGGGAAGGTGGCCGCCGTCAGCGGACGGGCCACCTTCGAGATCATCCGCGAGCGCCTCGGGCCCCGCACCGCGGCGGCGAATCTGTCCGCCTCATTCTTCATAAACCTGATGACGCTGACCGCCGAGATCGGTGGTGTCGCATTGGCTTTGCAATTGGCAACGGATGTCGGCCGGATGATGTGGATCCCTGTCGCCGCGTTCGCCGTCTGGGTGGTGATTTGGAGGGTGAAGTTCAACATCATGGAGAACGTCGCCGGGCTGCTGGGCCTGCTCCTGATCGTCTTCGCAGTGAGTGTTTTTGCGCTGCATCCGAATTGGAGCGACCTCATCCATCAGGCCACCGCACCGGCCATTCCGGAAAAGGAATCGGTCGCGACCTACTGGTACTTCGCGATCGCCTTGTTCGGCGCCGCGATGACACCCTACGAGGTGTTCTTCTTCTCATCGGGTGCGGTGGAAGAACATTGGACCACCAAAGATCTGGGCACGTCCCGGCTGAATGTGATGGTGGGTTTTCCGCTCGGGGGAATTCTATCGGTGTCGATCGCGGCCTGCGCAGCGATCGTCCTGCTGCCCAGTCAGATCGAGGTGACCTCACTATCGGAGACGGTGATGCCCGTCGTCGCCGCCGGCGGTAAGCTCTTCTTGGCCTTCGTCATCGTGGGGATCGTCGCCGCGACGTTCGGCGCCGCGTTGGAGACCGCGTTGTCAGGCGGCTACATCCTGGCCCAATTCCTGGGCTGGCCATGGGGTAAGTTCCGCCGTCCCGCCGAAGCAGCGCGCTTCCATGTGGTGATGATCGTGACGATCGTGGCCGGCGCCGCAGTGCTGTACACCGGCGTCGACCCGATCATGGTCACCGAGTACTCGGTGGTCTTCTCCGCGATCGCGCTGCCACTAACCTATCTGCCAATTCTCATCGTAGCCAACGACTCTGAGTACATGGGCGACGAGACCAACGGGAGAGTGACGAACATGCTTGCCTCCGTGTATCTGGTCATCATCCTGGTGGCTTCACTGGCGGCGATCCCGCTGATGATCGTGACTGGAGCCGGTCAATGACGGACCTGCCGAACAAACCTCACCGCGGTCGACTGCTCGACGCGCGGCTGCATCTGCTGGATCGCCAATTGCTGGACGACACCGACGATCCCGTTGGCATCGTCGACGACTTGGAGCTGACCGATTTCGAGTTGGACGAAGACATCCCACCCGGCACGGAGGCTCCCGAGGTGACCGGGCTGCTGTCCGGTCAGGTCCTGGCCACCCGCATCCTCGGCGGCGAACCGCCCCGGTCACGGCTGCAGGAGATTCCGTGGAACCTGGTCGCCTCCGTCGACGCGGTGGTGAAGCTCAAGCCGACCGACATGACGTTCGACGTGAGTTGGGTCGAGCGATGGCTACGCGACCGGATCATCAAACACATCCCTGGGGGCCGGCATGCAGCTGAGTAGATTCCTCGGCCTACGAGTCATCGACGCCGCCCAGCACCCGGTGGGCACGGTGGTCGACGTCCGGCTCACCATGACCGGTGATCCTGAGCACGATCCAGCGGCGCCGCGGGTGCTGGGCCTGGTGATCAGCCCCCGCACCAAAACCTCGTTTCTGGGATACGAACGATCCGGCGCCAACGCACCGGTGATGCTCGCGACGCTGTTTCGCTGGTGGCATCGGGGCACCTTCCTCGCGGCCTGGGACGACGTCGCCCGGGTGGGGTCCGACCTGGTCAGGCTGCGTCCCGGCTACACCCGCTATTCAGCCGTGTTGTACAGCACAGACTGATGCTCGCGTTTAGCTACCTGTGACCAGGGGAACCCCATGACTGCGTGGGGAAATCCCCCTCGCAACGCCCCGAAGCTCAAGAAGTGGGCAGACCGATCCACTGCAATAGCGGAAAGGTAACCAATGACCGAGAAGAAGAACACCGGCCCCGAAGAGGGCGTCAAGGGCGTCGTCGAAGACGTCAAGGGCAAGGCGAAGGAAGCGGTCGGTACAGTGACCGGTCGCGACGACATGGTCCGCGAGGGCAAGGCTCAGCAGGACAAGGCCGATGCCCAGCAGGACGTCGCCAAGAAGGAAGCGCAAGCCGAATCGGCCCGCTCAGGCGCCAAGGCTGCCGAAAAGCGCCAGGAGGCGCAGCAGCGGCCGTAACCGTTCTATAGAAAAGGCCCAGCGGGAGAACCCGCTGGGCCTTTTGTTGTGGTGTCAACTGCTGGGCCGCTGCCGCTGCGCGTCGGGATGCTCTGCGTACCAACGATCTTCAATACGACGCACTCGCAGGTGCTCGATCAGCAGCCACCCCCCGCCCATGATGAACCCGGCACCTGAGAGTGTCGCCAGCGTCAAACCGACGTGTGGATGACTTGTGCCGAACGCCGCAAGGCACGACACGAACAGCACCAGGGCGACGCCAATCACGATGAGCCCCGGCATGACTTTGTTGTCCTTCATCGACTCGCCGGCATGCGGCCGAGTAGTCCTCGCGTGGTCGACGGGATCCTTCGGGCCCTTCATCGGTACTCCTCTCTCGGCATACCTACGCCCGCCAAAAATGGGGCTGGTTTCAACGGTAGAACTACCCGACACCGTTGTGGGAGAAACCGTCACGGAAACGTGACGTCACTGGTAGGGCGGATACTGGTCGCCACGCAGCACGCCCGCGAGATGCGCGGCGTTGCGGGCAGCCGCCGCGGTTGTCTTGGCGACCGGACCGGGGACTTCGTCGAGGTCCTTGTAGTCCTTGGTCTGCATGGCCTCGCCGTTCCAGTACGTGCCGCCCTGCGCGGCGATGGAGAAGCCGATGTCGTTGAGGCCTTGGAACATGTCGGCGATGATCTTGTGTGCGCCATCCTCGTTGCCCACCACGGCAACGATCGCCACCTTGCCGACCATCACCGGGCGTCCGGCGTCGTCGGTGGTGGAAAGTTCGGCATCGAGGCGCTCGAGCACACGCTGCGCGATGCTGGACGGATGGCCCACCCAGACCGGCGTGGAAAGCACGAGGATGTCGGAGTCCATGATGCTTTGACGAATCTTCGGCCACTCGTCACCGTCGCCCATGTCGGCTTCGACGCCGGGCAGAATCGCGTAGTCGACCATCCGCAGCGATTCGGTCTTCACCCCCGCATCGCGCAGGTTTTCACAGACGTGCTCGGCCATCAGCGCGCTGCTGGACGGCGCCGGGCTGTGTTTGAGGCTGCACACCAGCGCCACAGCGCGCAGCGGACCTCCACGAATATCAGCCATGCGCCTAGTGCTACCCCGCTGATGGCCGGCCAAACGGTTCACAGCTCGGACGGGATCACCCACCGGATCTCAACGACATGACGGTCGCGCCGGCGTCTGTGGTGCGGCGCACCGGCTGCAGTGAGAACGGGGCTTCCTGGGCGATCGACTCGAGATGGCGCAACACGATTCCCTCGCGCAGCGCCCATGGGCAGATCTCCATCGAATCGATGTCCAGCGTCGCCATTGTCAGGTCCGCGACGACCGCGCCCGCGAGGATCTGGCGCCCCCGCGGCAGAGATATGCCGCGCAGCTTCGCGCGGTCAGCGGCGGGCATCTTGGCCAGCCGCGGAATCCACGTCTGCACATCGCGCCGCGCCAGTCTGCGATTCACGAACGGTCCCTTGCGTTGCGGCGCCGCACCCGACAGCCGCGCGAGTTGCTTGAACGTCTTGGACGTCGCCACTACCCGGCGCGGATCACCTTCCCCAGCGAACCCGATCCGCGATCTCCCGAAGTGTCTCGCGAATGTGTCGCCGCATCACCTTCAGTTGGGCTCGCGAGGGCGGGTCGTCGGGAAGCAGCTCGCGGGTCAGCCTGCCGGCACCGAGGGGAAGCGATATCGCCAGCTGCGGTTCGGCGTCTCGCCCGAGCACGATCTCCATCGACCCGCCACCGATGTCGAGCAAGAGGAGTCGGCCCGCAGACCAGCCGTACCAGCGGTGCACCGCCAGATAGGTCAGCCGGGCCTCCTCGTCGCCCGACAAGTACTGTGGCCGGATTCCTGCGGCATGCTCGATCCGGTCAAGCACGTCGTCGCGATTGGTCGCGTCGCGCACAGCTGACGTGACGAATGCGTACAACTGGTCGATCGCCTGCCGCTCGGCAATCTCGACCGCGCGCGACACCGCTGCGCAGACGCGTTCGACCGCGACATGGCCGATCGCCCGTCCGGCAGCATCTCCTCGCCCAGCAGGGTCGGCTCCTTGACTGCCTGGGCCGGCAGCGGTGGCCCGCCGGCCGTCACGTCGACGATCTGCAGCTGCGCCGCGTTCGAGCCGATATCCAGCACTCCGAGCCTCATCGGAGCGACATACCCGTTTTGTTGCGCTTTAGGCCGGCGGGCTCATCCGCCGAACACAGCAGGCCCGGCCAGCGCCGGCATGCTCATGGTCAGCACCAGCAGCATCAACGTGAACAGGAACCAGCCTGCGCCCTGCCACGCCCACCACGTCTCGTGATTGCGCCAGGTCTGATACGTGCGGACAAAGGCCCGCAGGCCCCCGATCAGCAGAATGACCGGCGCGCCGAGGGCGAGCAGTGCGCGCTGGGGCACGCCGCAGGCCGCGGTGTCGACGGTTGCGCCGTCACATGTGCTGACCCACACGGCGGCGGTGGCAAGGAACGCCACCGCCAGCACCGCGACGACCAGGCCGAACCGCACGGCATCGCGGACATTGACGTCGTCGTGCCGCAAGTCGTTGTGATTCTGATACCCAGCCACCTTCACCCAAGCTCCCGAATTCGCTGCGTGATTGGACGTCGGGAGATTTCCCTATCCGCAGAGCGAACAAACCTCAGGGTCCGACACGGGTATGCGCGGTCAGCAACAACCTGTCGTACACCGCCCTGGCAGGCAACACGTCGTCGTAAGGCAGCTTCAGGAAGTCCTTGACGATCTGCTCGGCGAGCGCGCGCAACTTGGTGTTGGTCTCCTGAGAGCGCCATTTGAGCAGCTCGAAAGCGGACTCGGCGTTGATCCGGTAGATCAGCATCAGCATGCCCTTGGCCTGTTCGATGCCGCTGCGGGCCTGCGCGATCTCCGCCACCGCCTCGGAGACGCTCTCGTCGTGGGCCTCCTTGATCGACGGTGTCACGTCGACGTAGAAACCGTGGGTACCGATCACCTGGCCGGCATCGTCGAAGAGCTGGTCGCCGACCACCACCACGTGGTGAACATCACCTCGGGTGTCGATGATGCGGTGCCGGGTGGAAAATGCTCCGGACGTGCGGCGGATCTCGTCCAGCGTGGCGGCGACCTGGCCGTAGTCGTCGGGGTGCTTGTGCGAAAGCACCAGGTCGGTGGTCGGGTCCACCGTGCCGGGCTGGTAACCGTGCATGTGCTGGACCTGCGGTGACCATTCCCAGCGTTCGTCGGCGAAATAGAACCGGAACCAACCGACGCGCTGGGGCTCGCCCCCCGCGAGCGCATGCTCGACGGGCACTTGCCCCTCGATGTCGGCCAGCTCATCGGTCATGTTTTGCAGATTAGCCCGGCAAAGATCAGTGCGGCATCGGAGCAGACGAGGCCATTCGTTATTCGGACAAATCGGCGGTGACCACGCGCCTGTTGTGTTGGTTGTAGTGCGGGCGCCGGGCCGCTTGATTACCGTCGATCGGTGGACCTCAACTCGGTCGAGGTGGTCAGCACGCCGACAAGCCGTGAGGAGCTGTGGCCGCTGGGCCCCGGCGATGCGCTGCTGGCGGGCGGCACGTGGCTGTTTTCCGAGCCCCAACCGCATCTGCGCAGACTGGTAGACATCACCGGGCTCGGTTGGCGCCCGATTGTGCTGGACGACAACGGTATCGAGCTGGCCGCCACGTGCACGATCGCGGAGGTGTCGAGGCTGTCGGCCTCGCTGCCCGCGGACTGGATTGCGGCACCGCTGCTGCGCCGGTGCTGCACGGCGCTGCTGGCGTCGTTCAAGATCTGGGACAGCGCGACCATCGGCGGCAACATCTGCCTGTCGTTCCCGGCCGGCGCGATGATCTCGCTCGCCTCGGCGCTCGACGGTCGCGTGCGAGTATGGCGTGCCGACGGCGGCGATTACGAGGTGCCTGTCGCCGCATTCGTCACCGGCATGTCGACCAACGTGATGGCGTTCGGCGACGTGCTTCGGTCGGTGCGGCTGCGGGCACACGCGATGCGGGCGCGCACGGCGTTTCGCAAGCTGGCGCCCTCGCCGCTGGGTCGGTCCGGTGTGGTGGTCATCGGACGTCGCGACGCCGCCGGCGACGGTGGCCGGTTCGTGTTGTCGGTGACCGCGGCCACGACGCGGCCGTTCGTGTTCGACTTTCCGTCGCTGCCCGACGCCGAGGCGCTACGCACGGCTCACGCCACGATTCCCGACGATGCGTGGACCGTTGATCCGCACGGCGACCCGGACTGGCGACGGGCGATGACCCTACTGCTGGCCCAGCAGATCCGCGCGGAGCTGACATGAGCATCATCGTCAACGGCGTTGCGACCCAAGGCGATCCGCGGCCGGGACAGTGCCTGCGCACATTCTTGCGGGACCACGGTCGGTTCGAGGTGAAGAAGGGCTGTGACGCTGGCGATTGCGGCGCGTGTTCGGTGCTGGTCGACGGTGCCGCTGTGCATTCCTGTGTGTATCCCGCCTTCCGGGCCGACGGGCGCAACGTGACGACGGTGGCGGGGCTGGGCACGGCGGACGATCTACACCCGATGCAGAGGCGGTTCGTCGAGGCGGCCGGATTTCAGTGCGGCTTCTGTACGGCCGGGATCGTGACGACGGCATCGGCGCTCACAGCGGAACAGCTGGCGGACCTGCCGGAGCACCTGAAGGGCAACCTGTGCCGGTGTACCGGATATCGGGCCATCGCTGATGCGATGGAGGGCAAGGTCAACATCGAAAAGCCCGCCGGCGCCGGTCATTCGGTCGGCGCTCCCGCCGGTGTCGCGGTGGTCACCGGCGCCGAGCAGTACACGATGGACTGTGCTCCCGACGGCCTGTTGCATCTGGCGGTGCTGCCGAGCCCGTTGCCGCATGCGCGCATCGTGTCGATCGACACCTCGGCCGCGGCAGCGATTCCCGGCGTGCATCTGGTGCTGACACATCGCGACAGCCCCGTCGTCGCGTTCTCCACCGGCCGCCACCAGAACCGCAGCGACGACCCCGACGACACGTACGTGCTGGACGACACCGTCAGGTTCGTCGGTCAGCGGATGGCCGCCGTCGTTGCCGACAGCCTCGCGACCGCCGAAAAGGCGTGCCGGGCAATTAGTGTCGAGTACGAAGAACTGCCCGCGGTGTTCGACCCCGAACAGGCACGCCGGCCCGGCGCGCCGCTGCTGCACGACGGAAAGGTCGGCGTCGCGGACTCGTCGCGCAACGTCGTCGCCGACCTGCACGGAGCAGTGGGCGATGTCGAGGCGGGGGTGGCGGCGGCACTGGCCGCGGACGGCGAAGTGGTGCGTGGACGGTGGAACACCCGGCGGGTCCAGCACGTGCACCTGGAGACGCACGGATGCACCGGGTGGCGAGACGACAAGGGCCGGTTGGTGATTCGGACCAGCTCCCAGGTGCCGTTCCTGGTGCGCGACGAGTTGTGCCATGTATTCGGGCTGAGCCGCGACCAGGTGCAGGTGTTCACCAGGCGGGTGGGCGGCGGATTCGGCGGCAAGCAGGAGATGCTCGTCGAGGACCTGGTGGCGCTGGCTGTGCTGAGGCTCGGCCGCCCGGTGCGCTACGAGTTCAGCCGTTCGGACGAATTCGCGATGGCGCCGTGCCGACACCCGTACCGGGTGGATGTGACGGCCGCCGCAGGCGCGGACGGGGTGCTGACGGCACTCGCGGTCGAGGTGCTGATGGATGCCGGAGCGTACGGCAACCACAGCCCCGGCGTGATGTATCACGGCTGCAGCGAATCGATGTCGGTTTACCGCTGCCCGAACAAGCGCGTCGACGCGCAGGCGGTGTACACCAACAACGTGCCGTCCGGTGCGTTCCGCGGGTACGGGCTCGGCCAGGTGATTTTCGCGGTGGAGTC
>JAJKIB010000280.1 GCA_021154745.1 Mycobacterium sp. | reverse complement strand
CACGTTGTCGAGCGATGTACAGCTGCCCGCCGCAGAAGGCGGCGGCAATCGGGTTGTCCGCGTCGACGGCGTTCATCTGGCCCTTCGGCCGAAGCTGTATCTACCAAAGGTGTTGCGGCCGTGTCGGATACAAGACGCCTCACGGATAATCGTCATTATCCATGAAATGGATCTAAACGTTGCTCGGCTGTCGCGCGCGGCTAAAGCGCGCGGCTAAAGAATGTCCGGCCTCATCGAGACCGCTGCCCCGGTCATGATTGGCTGCGAATACGAAGCCTGCCGGCATCAACCGCAAGTGCGCTTGGATGGCCGGTTCGGTGTGACGGTCATCGGATTCCTCCAAGTTGTGCAGCGCTTCCAGGAGCGCGGTGGTCGCGGGTTCCAGAAGGCGGCGGGCGTTGTCCCGGGCAGCGGCCGGATCGCCGGCCACGACGGCCTCGGCGATCGCGCGGTAGGCGCTCGCTTGTCCGACCTCGCCGGCCATGATCGTGGCGAGGGCAGGCAGCGCGGGCTCGTAGGTGGCGCGCAGCGTGTTGTACATCAGCCGGAACGCGATGGAGTCGGCGCCGTCGACGATGTGGTCCCAGAAGTCCAGCGCTCGCCGTTGCAGCGCCGCGGCCCCGGGCTGGCGGAGCACGTGAACGCCGCCGTAGAGGCACTCGAAGACGAGACCGATCCCGTTGCCGCGCACGTTGTACTTGTCAAGGAGGAGCAGTGCGAGCACGGTTCACCACCGACGAGATCGCCTCTGCGGCGCTGCAGATCGTCGATACGGCCGGCTTGGCCGGGCTCAGCATGCGGGCACTGGCCGCAGCACTGGGTACCGGACCGATGACGGTGTACAACTACGTCACCGACAAAGAGGGGCTCGAGGAGCTCGTCGTCGCCGCGGTCGTCGCCGACATGCACAGGCCTGAGCCGACCGCGGACTGGCGTCACGACGTGCATGCGTTGGTCACGGCGACATGGCAGGCCATCCGCGCACACCCCGCAGCGATCCCGTTGGTATTGACCCGCCGCATGTCCTCTTCGACCGGCTTCGCGGTCACCGACGCCCTGGTCGCCGCCCTGAGCCGGGCCGGCCTGTCCGACGAGGACCGGCTCGCCGCCTTCCATGCCGTGTTGGGCTTCGTCACCGGCTCCGCCCAGGCCGAATTGGCCGGACCGTTGGCCCGCCGCGAGACCTCCGACCCGCGGGCCGCAGCGGCACGCATCGGTTCCGTTGCAGGCGCGGCGCATCCGCACATCGCCGAACTGTCACAGGTCGCCATGCAGACATCGGTCGAGGACGATTTCGACCGCGGCCTGACCATGTTGATCGACGGCGTCGCCGCTCGACAGAAGCGTGGCGGGTCTAGCTGATCGAGTGCCCGCGCTGCTCTTGCTGACGCCGGTAGTCGTCGGCCATCGCGCAGACGTGGTCCGGTAGGGCGCCCGCGGCGACGTCGGCGAGGCTGGTCTGCTCGAGCACCGAGCGCATGCTTGCGCGCAGGGCGCGCCACACGTCGGTCAACGCAGCCGTGGGGCCGGAGTACGGGAGATCTCCCAGCCCGATGTCGCGCACGCTGGCCAGCGGCCCGTCCATGCACCGCAGCACGTCGGCGATGCTGATGTCGGCCGCGGGCCGGGCCAGTTCGTAGCCGCCCTCGCGCCCGCGGTGGCTGCGCACCAGCCGATCGGTGCGCAGGTCGGAGAGGATGTCGACGAGGAACTGCGCGGGGATGCCCTGCGCCTTGGCCGACATCCGCATGGGTCGAATCTAGTCGGGATCCGTCGTGACGAGGCGACCGCCACCACATAGGGCAACCCCAGAGCACCGATACCGGCGGCATATCAGAAATCACACAATAACTGTTATATTTGTGATGTCCGATGAGATGTTGGTGCCGTAACCGGAAGGAGGTCTGTCGTGTCCACACCGTCTCCGCGCGTCAACGGACACGCCCAGCGCCGCTCCCAGATCGCGGAGTTCGTAAAGATTCGCGGAAATGCTCGCATCGACGAACTGGCCGATCAGTTCGGCGTCAGCACGATGACCATCCACCGCGACCTCGACTACCTGCACGCCCAGGGAATGCTGCGGAAGGTCCGCTCGGGAGCCGAGGCGCCGCCGAGCGAGGCGTTCGAGCGCAACATCGACCTGCGCAAGTCACTCAACCTCGGCGAGAAGCAGGCGGTCGCCAGGACCGGCTTCGAGTGGGCGGCGGCCCGGATCGACATGCAGGCCGTCGCCCTGGACGACAGCACCACCGCGCTGCACGTGCTGCCCACGCTGCTGCAGCACGTCCCGCTGACGGTGGTCACCAACTTCCTGCCCGCCATCAACGAGTTGTCGGCGGATCCACGGGTACGGCTCAACGCGATCGGCGGTGACTTCGTGCCCGAGTTCTCGTCGTTCGTCGGACCGCAGTCCACGCGGGCCCTGCGCGACATGCACTACGACGTGCTGTTCATGTCCGTACCCGCCGTGTCGCGCGGCATGTGCTTCCATCCCTCCAGCGTCGCAGCCGAACTCAAGCGGGCTTTCATGGAGAGCGCGGAGTTGTGCGTGCTGCTGATCGATCACACCAAGGTCGCCCGCCGCGCCATCCACCGGATCTGTGACGTGGTGGTCTTCGACGCCGTCGTCGTCGACGCCGGCATCGACCCCGAGGAGCGACAGCGCCTCGAAGACGGCGGGGCGAACGTCGTGATCGCCGAAGTCGAGGGAGGCATGCGACCGTGACGTCGCCACTCGTGATCGCGGTCGACTGCTCGACGACCGCCGCCAAGGCGATCGTCGTCGACGCCGAAGGCCAGGTGGTGGGCGCCGGCGCCCAGGCTTTGGAGACCCGCAGCCCCGCCCCGCACTGGTTCGAGCAGGACGGGGCGCACTGGTGGACGGCCACCAATGAAGCAATCATGCAGGCGCTCAGGCAGATTCCCGATCCGCGCGCCGTCGCCGCCGTCTGCGTGACCCACCAGCGTGAGAGCTTCGTCTGCCTCGACGAGCACGAGACTGCGATCCGGCCGGCGATCCTGTGGATGGACGGCCGCGCCGCGGCCGAGGTGCGCACCTACGGCACCCCGCGCGTCGAACTCCTCTCGGGCAAGCCCGCGGACATCACCCCCGGGCTGTACAAACTGCTGTGGCTGCGCGACCGCGAGCCCGAGACTATGGCCCGCTGCCATCGCGTCGCCGACGTGCACTCCTATCTCGTGCACGCCATGACCGGCCGGTGGGTGTCGAGCACCGCGTCGGTCGATCCGCTGGCCCTGATCGACCAGGCCACCGGCGACTACAGCGAGGAACTGCTCGAGCTCGCCGGACTGCGCCGCGATCAACTCCCCGAACTCGTGCCCAGCGGCGCCTCACTCGGGCCGCTGCGCCCCGACATCGCCGACGCCTGGGGTGTCGGCGCCGACGTCGTCGTGGTCGCGGGCACCGGTGACGGTCAGGCCGCGGGCATCGGGCTGGGCGTGACCGACTCGGGCGCCGCCTACCTGGTGCTGGGTACAGCCGTCGTGATCGGCAGCGAGACCGCGTGCTACCTGCCCGCGCGCGCGTACCGCTCGATGATCTCGGCGATGCCCGGCCAGTCGACGGTCGAGACGTTCAGTTCGTCCGGCACCTATCTGCCGACGTGGTTCCGCCAGCAGTTCGGTGACCCCGAGCTCGCGGGCGCACCCGACCCCGAACTGGAGCGCGCCGCGGCGGCCCTTCCCGTGGGCAGCGAGCGGCTGCTCACCCTGCCGTACTGGAACGCCGCACAGACGCCGCACTGGGATGGTCAGGCCTCGGGCGTGACGCTGGGCTGGCAGGGCTGCCACACGCGGGCGCATTTCTACCGGTCGCTACTCGAAGGCATCGCCCTGGAGCTGCGGCTCCAACTCGACGGCCTGGAGACGGCCCGCGGCGAGCGCGTCGAGGTGATCCGCGCGATGGGTGGCGGCGCCCGCAGCCCGCTGTGGACGCAGATCCTCGCCGACGTCTTCGGCCGGCCGCTGGAGGTGTGCGCTTCCGGCGAGGTCAGCGCGCTCGGCGCGGCCGCGGTCGCGCTGACCGCGATCGGCGCCTACGACACATTGCCCGACGCCGCCGCCGCGGTGAGCAGGACCGACGCCGTCGTGACGCCACGATCCGACGCAGCCGCCACCTACCGGCAACTCCGTGCGGTGTACGAGCGGGTCTACCCCCAGACCCAAAACCTGCTGCACACGCTGCACGACCTACCCATCACTTAACCCGCACGACAACACGAGGAGAACAACGATGAGAGCGGCCATGTTCTACGGGCCCGGCGAGCTACGGCTGGAGGACATCGGATCAACCGAGCCGGCGCCCGGCGAGGTGCTGGTCGAGGTGCGGGCCGCGGCGACGTGCGGAACGGACCTGAAGTCCTTCCGCCGCGGGCATCCCAAGCTCTTCCCCACACTGCCCTCGCGGTTCGGCCACGAGTTCGCCGGCGTGGTCACCGCCGTCGGCGACGGCGTGGACCAGTTCGCCGTCGGCGACCGCGTCACGGCCGCCAACACGGTGCCGTGCGGCCACTGCTGGGCATGCATCCGCAACCGCGAAAGCCTCTGCGAGAACCTCGAATTCCTCAACGGTGCGTTCGCCGAGGAGGTGGTGATCCCCGCGTCGATCGTCGCACGCAACACCTATACGCTGCCCGACGACCTGGACTTCGCCGACGCCGCCCCGCTCGAGCCGCTGGCGACCGTCGTGCACGGCATGGCCGAGACCGGCATCGAACTGGGCGACACGGTGGTTGTGCACGGCGCTGGTCCGATCGGGCTGATGTTCGTCCGACTGGCCACGCTGCGCGGCGCCAACGTGATCTCCGTCGACCAGTCGCCGTGGCGGCTGAAGCAGGCGCTGCTGGCCGGAGCCGTGGAAGCCGTTGACCTGTCGGAGGTCTCGGACTTCGAGGACCGGGTCGCGCTGATCAAGCGGCACACGCCGCACGGCCGCGGCGCCGACGTCGGCATCGAGGCGGTCGGGCTTCCGCAGGTGTGGGAACAGACGGTGCGCACGCTAAGGCCGGGCGCCACGGCGGTGCTCTTCGGCGGAACGCCCAAGGGGGCGCCGTTCTCCGTCGACTCGAGTGCCATGCACTACGAGGAGTACACGCTCAAGGGCGTCTTCCACCACACCCCCAACTACGTGCGCACCGCCGTGGAGCTGTTGGCGTCCAAGAAGGTCGACGGATCCATGCTGGTGACCGAACGCCGACCACTGGAAGCCCTGGTGGCCAGCCTCGAGGACATGGCCGCAGGCCGCGGCTCCAAGTACATCCTCGAGCCATGAGACTGGAAGATCAACGCCGGCAGGTCGTCGACGCGTGCCGGTTCCTGAGCCGGTCGGGGCTCGTCGTGGGTACGGCGGGAAACGTCTCCATCCGGGTGGACGACCTCGTCGTGATCTCGCCGAGCGGCGTTGACTACGAAGCGATGTCGGCGCGCGACGTCGGTATCCACGATCTCGACGGCACTCCCGTCGACGCGATGCTGGAGCCTTCGAGCGAGTTGGCGCTGCATCTGGCCGTGTACCAGGCGGGCGTTGCCACCGCGGTCGTCCACACGCATGCGCCGGCGTCCACCGCGCTGTCGACGGTCGTCGACGAAGTGGCCGCGTCGCACTACTACTCGGCGATGTTCGGCGGCGCGATTCGCGTCGCGCCGTACGCCACGTTCGGAACCCGGCAGCTGGCGGACAACGTGACCGCTGCGCTGCGCGATCGCTCCGCCGCGCTGATGGGAAACCACGGCGCGGTGCTGACCGGCACGGCACTGGCCAAGGTGCTGAACCTGGTGCCCTACCTCGAGTACGTGTGCGATGTGCAGTTACGGGCGATGGCCACCGGCGCGCGGGTGCGCGTGCTCGACGACGAGGAACTCGCCGAAGTCGGCCGCCGCCTGTCCGGCTACGGGCAGCGCGCGTCCGGCCGGGACTGAGGTCTCACCGAGGCTCACTGCACCACGGTCAACGGATACGACGAGTGCCGGCCACCTGGGTGACCGGCCCTCGTTGCAGCGCAGTGCGTCAGGGCTGCGTCTGACCCGGAATCCCCTCGTAGGCGATATCGCCCGTCTTGAGATTCTGCGTGGTCAGCTCCGACAGCCCGTCGAGGAACTTCTGCCGCTCGGTCACCACGTGCTGGATCGCCACGTCGACGTTGTCCTTGGTGATCGCGGGCATCTTGTACACGGGCTTGGTGTTGACCTGCTCCTTCTTGGCGAGCGCGTTGGCGACCGCCAGGCCTGCCGACAGTTCGACGGTGCCGTTCTGCAGTGATGTGCCGATGAACTCGCCGCTCTTGACGGCGTTGAGGCCGTCTTCGATGCCGTCGATACCGACGATCGGCACGTCCGTGCGGCCGGATTCCTTGAGCGCCTGCAACGCACCAAGGCCCATGTCGTCGTTCTCGGAGACGACGGCGTTGATCTGCGGCCCGAAGCCCGAGATCCAGTTCTTCATCTTGTTGACGGCCTCATCGCGCTTCCAGTTGGCCGTGTCCTTGGCCAGCACCTTGATCTCGGGGTACTTGGCCAGCACCTGCTCGATGCCCTTGGAGCGGTCGAGTTCGCCGGACTGGCCGAGCGGACCCTGCAGGATGACGATGTTGCCCTTGCCACCGAGATGGTCGGCCATCATCTGCATCTCCTGCATGCCCGCGGCCACGTCGTCGGGCTGCACGCTGCCGGCGACGTCGGGGTTGTTGAGCGCCGCGTTGACCGCGACGAGCGGGATGCCCTTCGACTTGGCGGTGGCGACCTGCGGGCCGAGCGAATCGGCCTGGATCGGTACGACGATGATCGCGTCGACGCCCTGGTTGACCATCGAGTCGACCTGATTGGCCTGGGTGGCCACGTCGAGATTAGCCGAGTTCCAGACCAATTCGATGTTGTTGTCCTTCGCGTAGGCCTCCATCCCGTCCTTACCGGCGGTGATGAACGAGCTCATGTCGTACACCGAGACGCCGATGCGCTTGGTGTCCTTGTCGCCCGACGTGTCGCCCGCACCGCACGCGGTCAGGCCCACGCCGAGCGCACCCGCCGAGGCGATGGCCGCGATCTTGGTGATCAATCTCATTGGTTCTCTCTCTTCTGGTTGCAGGGTTTCGACGGTGAAAGATGCTGCGAAGGTTGGTGATCGGCTGGACTCAGGTGCGCCTCCTCGAGGACCACACGTCGACGGCCACGGCCGCGACGATCAACACGCCCTTGATGACGTCCTGCCAGTAGGCCGGCACGACGAGAATGTCGAGGCCGTTGTTGAGCGTCATGATCATGAACAGGCCCAGCGCCGTACCCCAGATGCTGCCGCGGCCACCCATCAGGCTGGCGCCGCCGATGACCACGGCGGCGATCGCGTCGAGCTCGTATCCCTGTCCGAGGTTGGGCGGACCGGAGATCACGCGAGAGGCCAGCATCACTCCGGAGATCCCGGCCAGCAACCCGGAGATCGCGTACACGCTGAACAACACGTTCTTGGCGTTGATACCCGCGATCTCGGCGGCGTTGCGGTTGCCACCCACGGCGTAGACGCGCATGCCGTAGGTGGTGCGCTTCATGATGACGGCCAACGCGACGATACCGATGATCATCAGCAGCACCGGGATCTGCAGACCGAGGATCTTGGTATTGGCGATCGAGCCGAACTCGGCGGGCAATCCGTTGATCGGAGCGCCGCCGCCGATCACGTAGGCCAGACCAGATCCCGCGGTCAGCGTGCCCAGCGTCGCGATGAACGGTGGAACGTTGATGCGCGACACCAGGACTCCGTTCAGGCATCCGACCGCCAATCCGACGACCATGGCGACCAGCACCGTCATCCAGACCTGGCCGGGATTGGCCTTGGCGGTCGCGGCGGCCGACATCGCCGACACCGCGATCACGCTGCCCACGGACAGATCGATGCCGCCGGTGAGGATGACCAGTGTCTGGCCGAGCGCGATGAGGGCGAACGGCGCCGCTGCGACGAGGATGGTGACGAGGTTGTCGGGTGTCGAGAAGCGGGCGCTCTTGTAGCTGAAGTAGGCGATCACCAGCAGCACCACGATCACCATCGAATAGCGCAGCAGGATGCCCGAGAACCATTGCCGGGAGAACAGTTTGACGGGTTCGCCGGTGGTTGCGGACGCGACGGTCGGCGCCGCCGAGGGGCCGGGCGGCTGGGCGCTGGTGTCGACGTCGGTTGTCATGATGCCTCCTGCTGCGTCGTTGTCGTGGGTTTTGCGTCCAGCGCAGTGGCCAGCCGGAAGACCGACTCCTGGACCTCGGGATGATCGAGTGCATCGCGGTCGAGCTCACCGACGAAGGTGCCGCCCCGCATCACGAAAGCCCGGCGGGACAGCCCGACGATCTCGGGCATGTCCGACGACGCCATCAGCACCGCCATACCCTGGGCCGCGAATTCGGTCACGATGCGGTAGATCTCGCTGCGGGCGCCCACGTCGACCCCGCGCGTGGGTTCGTCGAGCAGCAGCACGTTCACGTCACCGGTGAGCCAACGGGCCAGCACAACCTTCTGCTGGTTGCCCCCGGACAGCGTGCCGACCTCCTGGCCGAGCCCGCGGCTACGCAGCCGGACCGAGGACATCACGTCGGACACCGCCTTGTTGCGGGCCTTACCACGCAGCCAGCCGGCGAGCGAAAAGGACGAGAGCCGCGGCAATGTCCCGTTGTCCAGCACGCTCATCGAGAGCACGACCCCGGAGAGTTTGCGGTCTTCGGGCACCATCGCCATGCCGGCGGTGATGGCCGCAGCGGGGTGGTTGCGCTTGACGACCTTGCCCCGCACGGTGATCTCGCCTGCGGTGCTGGCGCGGGCGCCGAAGACCGCCTCGAGCAATTCGGTGCGTCCGGCGCCGACAAGACCTGCCAGACCGACGATCTCGCCCGCGTTCACCGTGAACGAGACGGGTCCCTTCGCCCCCGCGACCTGAAGGTCGCGCACCTCGAGCACCGGGTCGGTGCCCGGCGTCGGCCGGTCCGGGAACAGCGCGTCGAGTTCGCGTCCGATCATCGCGGTGACGATCTCGTCGTCGGACACGTCGCCGATCTGCTTGTCGAGGATCAGCCCGCCGTCGCGCAACACGACCACCCGGTCGGCGATGGCGCGGATCTCGGCCATCTTGTGAGTGGTGTAGACCATCGCGACGCCGTGCTCGCGCAGCTGACGCACGACCTTGTAGAGGCCCTCGACTTCGCGCTCGGAAATCGCGGAGGTGGGCTCGTCGAGCATCACCACCTGGGCGCCGGTGCGGGCAGCCTTGACGATCTCGACGATCTGGCGGAGACCGACCGAAAGACTGCCCATCCGGGCCGACGGGTTGATCTCCACACCGAACACGGCGAGCGCGTCGCGCGCCTCGTCGATCATCGCCCGCCGGTTGAGGAACGGCCCGGTCTTGAGTTCCCTTCCGACGAACAGGTTCTCGTAGACGGTCATGTCCTCGATCGACGCCAGTTCCTGGGGCACGATCGCGACGCCGTGCCTCACCGCGTCCCTGGTGTTGCCCGACGCCAGCGTGGTGTCGCCGACGGCAACGGAGCCGTGGTCGGCGCTGTACTGGCCGCTGATGATCTTCATCAGCGTCGACTTGCCTGCACCGTTCTCGCCCGCCAGCGCGGTGACGGTACCGGGCTCCAGTTCGAGGCTGATGCCTTCGAGCACCGGCACCCCGCCGAAGCTCTTGTGGATGTCGACGCAGCGCAGCAGCGCGCCGCTCCGGGTGGCGGTGTCAGCGGACTTGGCGGCGTTCACGAGGGCACCACGATCGACTTGAGGCTCGCCGGGTCCGAGTCGCTGTCCAGAGCATCGCCGACGTGCTCGAGGTCGTAGCGGCCGGTCACCATGCCGTCGAGGTCGACAGCCCCGCTGGCCACCAGATGGATTGCGGCGGGCCAGGTGTCGGTGTACCGGAACACCCCGGTCACGGTGATCTCGAGGTTCGCGATATGGCTGACGGGCAGTGCGTACTCATCTGCACCCATGCCGACGAGCACGACGTGCCCGGCGGGCCCGACGGCCTTGATGCCGCTGACGACGGCCACGGGCACTCCGGTGGCGTCGACGAACGCATCGACCGGCTCGATCGCGGTGACGTCGACCGCTGCCGGGTCGAGCACCTCGGTGGCACCGAACCGCAGCGCTTTCTCACGGCGCGACGCAACGAGATCGGTGACGACGATGCGTGCGGCACCGAAGGCCCGGGCGGCCTGTGCGCAGATGACGCCGATCGGCCCCGCGCCTGCGATGAGCATGGACGATCCGGGCACCACGTGCGCCTTGCGCATCGTGGCGATCGCCACCGACAGCGGTTCCAGCAGCGCGGCTGCGTCGTCCGACACCGAGTCGGGCACGGGATGGGCCATGTCGTCGTCGATCAGCACGTACCGGCAGAACGCGCCGTCGATGGGCGGGGTGGCATAGAACTCCATGTGCGGGCACAGGTTGTACCGCCCGGCCTTGCACTGCGTACAGCGCCGGCACGGATGCTGCGGCTCCACCGCCACCCGCTGGCCGACCCGGCCGGAGTCGACGCCGGCGCCGACCGCGGCGATCCGCCCGGAGAGTTCGTGTCCGAGGATCATGGGCGCGTCGACGACGAAGTCACCGATGCGGCCGTGCCGGTAGTAGTGCACGTCCGATCCGCACACCCCGACGGCGGCCACCTCGACGAGCACCTCGTGCTCGCCGGGCGTGGGCACCGGACGGTCCTCGATCTGTAGGGTCCGCACACCCGTCATGACGCTGGCCCGCATGGTGGCGGGCGTCGGTTCGACCGTCGCGGTCATATCGCTTCCCTTTCGTTGGAGCCTGTCTGCGGTGATCCCTTTGAGCTGCACGCCGATCCGCGCACGGTCGACGGCCCGGCAATGCGGGCTGCGGCGGTCACGAGGGCCCTCCCGAGTCGAAGACGGGCGACGCGGCCAGCTCGGCCCATCGGCTCCGCAGCGCAGACAGGTCGCGTCGGTGGCTGCGCGACGGAATCCGCCGGCGCACCCCGGGTTGCCACGCCTTGGCGAGATCGACGAGCCCCGCGACGTCGGCGCCGCAGGCGACCGCGGCGGCTTGAACGCATGCGCCTCTGGCGGTCGCCTCCTCGGCGTCGAGCACCAGCACCTCGTCGTCGAGCAGGTCGGCCAGCAGCTGCAGAGTCGCGGGCGACTTGGCTCCGCCGCCGACGGCGACCGCAGCGCCGTCGAGTCGGACGCCGCAGTCGATCAGCCTGTCGCGGCCGCTGACCAGCGACAGCAGCGGACCCTCGATGAAGGCCCGGGCGAGCTCTGCACGCGTGGTGTGTGACGTGACGTCGGCCAGTGCGCCGCGGGCGCGCGGACGATCCGGCTTACGTTCGCCGTCGAGGAAGGGCACCAGCACCGGCCCGACGGTGTCGGTCGCGTACAGCGCGAGGTCCGCCAACTCGGCGAGATCGGTGCCGAGCAGCCGTGCCGCGACGTCGCCGACCCGCGCGGCGTTGAGGGTGCTGACGAGAGGGAGATACGCACCTGTCAGATCGCAAACCCCGTCGACCATCCCGGCGGTGTCGTAGACGGGCTCGCGGGTGGAGGTGGCGATGACACCGGAGGTGCCGATGCCGATGTACTGGTCGCCGTCGGTCAGGCCCAGCCCCAGATACGCGGCGTGTTGATCGCCGCCGCCCGCGGCGACGACGACGTCGGAGCTGTTGAGCCCGAGCTCGGCCATCGCCGCAGGCCGCACGGTGCCCGCCGGATCCGTCGGCCCGAGCACCGTCGGCAGCAGTGCCGCCCAGTCCCTGGGCCCGCCTGCGAGGTCGAGGTACTCGGGGATCCATTCTGCCGCAACGGAATCGAAGTAGCCGGTGCCCGAGGCATCGGAGCGGTCGGTCACCGTGGCGCCCGTGAGCCAGTAGGTCAGGAAGTCGTGCGGGAGCAGGACCGAAGCAGCCCGGTCCAGCACGCCGGGTTCGTGTTCGGCGATCCACGCCAGCTTCGCGATGGTGAACGCCCCGGTCGGAACGGACCCGATGCGGCGCAGCCACTGCTCGGAGCCGATCCAGTCCGTCAGCCGGGCCAGTTCGCCGGTGCCGGTCGTGTCGTTCCACAGTTTGGCGGGCCGCAAGGGCTGACCGTGTTCGTCGAGCAGCACGAGGCCGTGGCACTGCGCGGCGACCGCGATCGAGCGGACTGCAACCGGCACGGCGCAGCGAGCCAGTGCCTCACGGGCGGCGGCGACGAATGCGGCCACCCACGCCAGCGGATGCTGCTCGCTGCACGGCGGGTACGCCTCCGGATGGGCGGCCGTGGCGCGTGCCAGCAGCCGGCCGGTGGTCAGTTCGCGAACCTCCACCTTGCACGATTGTGTGGATGAATCCACACCCAACACAACAGGATTGGCCATCATGCGCGTCATGTGCCGACCACCGGCTCTACTTCGTCGCCAGGACGATGACCGCGATGGCCGACGCCCCCCGCGGGGTGACTGTCGATCACGTCAGCCAAGGTGTGCCCACGTAACGCCATCGCGACGACGGCCAGCGCGTCGCCCCACGCGCCGACCGCCAAGGTGCTGGCCAGCGCGATCATGTCCCCGGGGTCGGCCCCGGAGGCCGTCGCGGGCAGTGCGGTCACGGCGGTCGCGGACGCGGCGAACGGCGAGTCCGCACGCTCGGTGACCGCGACGACGTCCACGCCACGCGCGACGAGCCGGCGCACCAGGTCGGTCATCTCGGTCGACCGCCCGGTCTTCGAGAGTGCCAGCACCAGATCGGACCGGATGATCGCCCCCATGCCGCCGTGCAGGGCGTCCATCGACGGGAGATAGACCGCGGGCGTCCCACAGACGGACAACAGGTGCGCGAGCCGCTCGGCCATGATTCCGGACGTCCCCGATCCCGTCGTCACCACCTTGCCGCGGACCGCCAGCACGCGGCGGGCGACCTCGACGACGCCGGCCTCGGCGACTCCGACGAGCGCTGCGACTGCGGCCGACTCCCGCGACAGGACGGAGCCGGCGAGGATCGCCAACTCGACGTCCTGCTCCTGCATCGGCCGCCTTCCGCTCCGATCCACCCACGCTCGTTTGTGAGTTGAATGGCTCATCTGAGTGCTTGTGATCTGGATCATTCCCTGGGCTATGCTCACATGTCAAGCGGCTTCGCTCATATGAGCGCATATCCGACGACGCCAATGGGAGGACGCGATGGGACCGGATGAGTTGTTCCAGCGCGCGGCGATCGCCCGCCGCTACTACCTGGAAGGACGCACCCGGGTCGAGATCGCCGAGGAGTTCGGGCTGTCCAGGTTCAAGGTGGCCCGGATGCTCGAGGAAGCGCTCGAATCCGGCATGGTCGAGATCAAGATCCACGACCCCGGCTCGATCGACGTGGAGCTGTCGGCTGCGCTGCAGAAGCGCTACTCCCTGCAGCACGCGTACGCCATCGCCGCCGAATCGAAGAACACCGCCGACCGAGTGGAGGCCGTCGCCAAGGCGATGGCCGAGCTGCTGCAGTCGATCCTGCGCGGGGAGGATGTGATCGGCATCGACTGCGGCCGCACCATGACCCGGATCGCGCCGTACCTCAGCGCGCTGCCCCGATGCGACGTCGTCCAGCTGACCGGTCTGGCCGGTGGGCTCACGTCCAACGGCGCCGATCTGACCCGACGCATCAGCGAGGTCACCGGCGGCCGGTCATGGCCGCTGTACGCGCCGTACATCGTTGCCGATGCGCGCACCGCCGTCAGTTTGGCGAGCACCCCGCCGATCGAGGCCGCCTTCGCGAACCACGCCCGGGTGACCTGTGCGCTGGTCTCCGTCGGCGGCTGGACACCCGAGGCGTCACAGGTCTACACCTCGGTGTCCGAAGAAGAGGCGACGGCGCTGTACGACGCGGGCGTCCGGGCAGAAACGTGCGGCCTCCTGCTGGACGCGAACGGCAAGCGGATAGCCGGGCTCGACGAACGCCGCATGGGCATCAGCGAGGAAGGCTTGCGTGCCATCCCCACTGTCATCGCCATCTGCGCGGGCGCCGAGAAGATCACGGCCACCAGGGCCGTCCTGCGGTCTGGGCTGGTGTCCGCGCTGGTCACCGACACCGAAGTCGCGGCCGCAGTGCTCGACTGATCGCCGCCCAACAAGTGAAAGGACATACCGACATGTCGGAACCGATCGTCGATCTGAACTTCGACCTGCGTGACAGGACCGCCCTGGTGACAGGCGGGGCCTCGGGTATCGGCGCCGCGATCGCCTCGGCGTTCGTCGCCAAAGGCGCCCGCGTGGCGATCGTCGACCTCAAACAGGACGCGGCGCGAACGACCGCCGACAGCCTGGGTCACGGCAGTCGCGGATTCGCCTGCGACGTCTCCGATCCCGTCTCCGTCACCGCGACGGCCGACGCCGTGGCCGACAGCTTCGGGGGCATCGACATCCTCGTGAACAGCGCCGGAATCGTCATGCTGGCGCCCGCCGAGGAATTGTCACTCGACGCCTGGGACACGACGATCGACGTCAACCTCAAGGGGACGTTCCTGATGTGCCAGGCCGTCGGTCGACACATGCTCGAGGCGGGCCGCGGAGTGATCGTCAACATGGCCTCGCAGGCGGCCACGGTGGCGCTCGACCAGCATGTCGCCTATTGCGCCTCGAAGTTCGGGGTGGTCGGTGTGTCGAAGGTGCTCGCCGCGGAGTGGGGTGGCCGCGGCGTCCGGGTGAACACGATCTCGCCGACCGTCGTGCTGACCGAGCTGGGGCACAAGGCGTGGGACGGACCCCGTGGCGACGAACTGAAAAAACTGATCCCCACCGGCCGCTTCGCCTATCCCAACGAAATCGCCGCGGCAGCAGTCTTTCTCGCCTCCGGCGCGGCCGCGATGATCACCGGGGCCGACCTGCTCGTCGACGGCGGCTACACGATCAAGTGAGCGCGGCGGAGTCGGGCACGACGATCGCGAACAGGTCCGCGACGGCGGCGAGGCTGGCACTCTGCAGCGCCGAGGCGGCGACGACCGTGCCGTCCACTCCCGGCAGCGCTCGGGTCGCGGTGGCCGACGCGACCACCGTCGGCGCGTAGCCGAGGTTGAACGCGCCGCGCGCGGTGGAGTTCACGCACATGTGGGTCATGAACCCGGCCAGCACCACGTTCTCAGCGCCGAGAGACTTCAGCCGGTCCTCGAGCTCCGTCTGCACGAACGAGTTCAGGTAGTTCTTGACCACGATCGGCTCGTCCTCCCGCGGCGCGACGCGGTCGACGATCGCTCCGCTCTCCCCGTGGATGTCGTAAAGCGAGCCGGGCCCGTCGTCGTGCTGCACGTGAATAACGGGGGGATGCCGGCCGAGCGCGCCCGATCCAGCAGGGCGGCCGCCTCGTCGAGCCCAGCCTGCACTCCCTCGAGCTCCAGCACGCCACGGGTGTAGGTGTTCTGGCAGTCGATCAGCACCAGCACCGAGTCGGCGAGGCCGGCCGGGGTCGGCGGCAGGCCGGACAGGGTGCGAAGCGTGTTGGGTTCAGCCACGATCGCAGGCTAATGCGCTCAGCGCGCGGTGACCGCCAGAACCGCATCGGCGAGCTCGGGCCGGCACACGATCAGGTCGGGCAGCTTCGAGTCCCGCTGGTTGTAGATCAGCGGCGAGCCGTCGATGCGTGAGGTGTGCAGCCCCGCCGCGCGGGCGACCGCACCGGCGCGGCGGAGTCCCACTCGTACTGCCCGCCCGCGTGCACGTAGACGTCCGACAGGCCCTGCACGACGGACGCGATTCGCTCCCGCGGAACCCATTTCGACCAATGTGCCGTTCAACGCGTCTTTGACGTCCAGCGCGATGGCCGGGCGGGTGGGAGAGACGACGATCCGGTGCGCGGCAGGCTGGGCGGGCCAGCGGCGTGTACGACTGGAAGCAGATGCCAGAGGTACTGACCTCCCCTAACGCCGGACACAAGCCGATCTTCGTCCTCGACGACCACCCGGCAGTCGCATGAGTTTTCGCAGCCTGTTGCCTGAGTGCCTGGTATGAGCTTCCATCACAGCAAGTTCGCAGTGTGGCAACCGAGATCGCGCGCGGCGAAGTCACGTCGGATATAGCGGACGACTGGCGCCTCTACGGCAGGCCGCGGACTTCACTATTCGCCGCGGCGGCACAATTCTGCGATCAGCTGGCGAGACGTCCAGCCGAGTTCCCCAGCGAGTTCGTGTACTCACATTTCCTGTCTTGGCGGTGGATTTAGTTTCATCAGCTAACCGTCTAGTTAAACAATCACCTGGCTAATCGCCGGGCTACTTTGACAAAACTTCGGCGTGTCGCGAGAGCTTGTCAATCTTGCTTGCATAAGAGCAGTTCAGTGGCTCCGCACGCGTCAGAGATGCGGGCGTAAGGACGTGTTCACGGCGGCCGCAATCAGATCGTTGGCCAAGCCGTTCCACTGCCGACGTAAGCCGGCACCAAATCGGCGGCCACGGTGGGTGAGACCGAACGGAACACAGACGCGACTGGTTGGGCTAAAGCGCAACGCGGCCGCTGTTGTCACACGCCGGACAATTTCGCGCCACTCACCCCAGATCCTGGGACGATGGCACTGTGGTCAGCCGTTCGAAGTTCAACGCAGCGGCGCCCGACTGGTCGAGACTCATGCACATCGGAGTCCACCAGGGAGATCTTCCGTTGCGGCCTGACCTACACGAACTTGGTCTCTACGAAGTCCATCGAATTTGCAACCGCACCTGGGGCTATAGCAGAGCGGACTTTGAGCCCAATCCCTTCGTATCAGTAACGACTAGCCAGTGGCGAGAGACATGTGCGCTCGCCGGCTCCATCGCAGAGTCTCTGATGCTCAGCGATGCGAGCTACCTCGAGGCAGCGTGGCACAGCCGAGCGATTGCTGCCCAGACCGAGCCAGCCTCAATGGCGCTCGCACAGCGTTACCTCGCCGACACGTCCGTCGACACGGCCGTCAGCGTCGGACACCGTTTGATCAACTTTGCTGCGCGGGTGGCGCGAACCAACGCGACTACACGAGAGCAGTTCGCGCTGGCCGACAAATTGAAACCACTCGCGGAAGATTACGAGCCATTTGTTACCGATGCGCACACAGCATGGCTATCGCTTAACGCAGACACCCTTCGAGCTTTGCGCAAGGCAACACCAGCAGTCCACCAAGGTTCTGTAGCCACACTTCACACACTCATCTCAACTCCGGTGTGGAAATCGCTAGCCGCTATCGCATACAGGTCTGCCGCGTGGATGGTCGCCGCCGGATAACTCGCACCTGTCCGGCGCAAACCAGAGGCTGGCGTCCTAGCCGCCAAGAATTCAAAACTGGCCGGCGTGCAACATGTTTCGCGTCCCAATGTCGGGACAACTGCCGATAATTTCGGCCGCTGCGTCAGGGCCACTGGCTCAGAGGCTTCGCGTAGATGTCTGTGCATTTACATCTGTCGCTGTGCCGCAAAGAATGAGGCAGTCTGCGTGGCGTCCATCGCCGGGCGGGGCCAATAGTGCCGCTCCCCCGCCGGAGGACCGGTGGCCGGGGCCACTATTCGTGGGGGGTTCGCACTGTTGGCACAGCAGTGGACTAAATTGTGCGCAAGCATTATTGGTCGGATTCGATAGATGTTTCCAACCACACGTCCGGAAGTGGCCATCGGGGCAGTCTGTGACCCGTGCTGCCAGCGCCCGTGTCACCGCGGCGGGTAGCACGGGGCCGTGGCTGCGGAGATTGTCCAGCGCCTCGTACATGGCGCGTTGGACCCGTCGGTCCCCAATAGGTCTCGGATCCGATGGGGCGCTTGGTCAAGATCTGATATGTGCGTCGTGGAGTCAGTGCCATGGTTGCGAAGGTCTAGTAATTCGGGTGTGACGTGGGCGTGGAACACGTCGGACATGCTGTCTGGGAATGCCATTCAAGCGCTGCCCGACCACTTGAAGATTGGCTCTAGGACGGACGCAGGGTGCATCGTGACACCGAACCGGGGCCGCTCGTGCGCGGATCGCCGGCGCGCTGGTGCTTCGATGAGCCCATCGCCTTCCGGCGTCGCGCCAGCGTCATCGCATAACAGTGGTCACACCCCGGAGAAATCCGGTCGCACCCTGTAGTCGGATTCCAAGTGACCTCAGTCCACTCAATCTTTGACGCGCTCACTCTGCCCGTCCGATTGGAGCTGTGCGGGACACCTGTCGGTCACGCAAACATTGCCTATGACCTGTACTTATGATGCCGACAATCAGGCTGACCCCCACAGACAGGTTGTTCACGGACGAAGTTTCCGCATGGTTTCCCGCCAAGTAGAGCCCGCGATCAGACGCGTGCCGCGTTGCAGCACTGCGGAGTAGATTCACCACATAGTCAAAAACAGCGGAATTCGCCACACCGGGCGAGCACTGTACTTTCGGAATTCGTTCGATGTGGCGCACGATCGAAATGGATCAGTGTCATGGCCATCGACTTCACCCTGACCGAAAAGCAACGAGAAATCCAGGTGTCCGCTCGTGAGTTCGCGCGGAACCACCTCGCGCCGATCACCGATCGGGTCGACGCGGAACCAGATCCGCTGAAGGCGTTTCAGCTCATGAAGGACGCGTATGCGGAGGCGTGTAAGCGTGGCCTGGCCTTTTCCATGTTGCCCGCGGAATACGGTGGTGGCGGGCTCTCGAACGTCGATTTCGTGATCGCCGCCGAGGAGATTCAGGCCGTAGACCCGGGATTCGGCACCACCGTGCTGGTGAACGGCCTCGGGCTGATGCCGGTCTGGTACTACGGAACCGAGGAACAGAAGAAAAGGTTCATCGGCACCGCCACGGCCGACCAGAGCGGTGAATTCATCGTCGGCTACGCGGCAAGCGAGCCAGCGGGAACACCGGGTGGCACCGCCAATTTCGACGCGCCCGCGATTGATGGGGCCGGGATACAGGTCACCGCGCGACTCGACGGCGACGAATACGTCATCAACGGCCGCAAGTACTGGCCGTGCAATGTCGGCGGCTGGGACAACAAGGGCGCCAACATGAACCTGGTGATCGTGCGCACCAACACCGATGTCGGTGGGACGGAGGGGCTGTCCGCGATCATGATCGAGCGCGGCACACCGGGCATCACGTATCACTCGATCAGCACCTCGGCCCAGCGCAGCGCACCGAACTGCGAGATCATCTTCGACAACGCCCGAGTACCGGCGCGCAACCTGATCGAGGGCACGAAAGGAAACGGAGACCTCGTGATCAACCGCAACTTCGCCTGGTCCGGGCCGGTTGCCGGGATCGGGGCGGTGGCCGTGGCGCGGGCCGCCTATGAGGATGCCCTGCGCTGGGCCAAGACCTACACTGCGGGCGGGCCGAAACCGATCATCAACTACCAGTACCCCGGGTATGTCCTGGGCGATGTCGCGGCGAAGATCGAGGCCGCGAGGTACTTCTGCTGGAAATCGGCGCATTACCTGGACCAGCATGGCTACCACGGTGAGATGCTCGGGGCCATGTGCAAAATCCACTGCACGGAATTGTTGTTCGACTGTGTCTACAAGTGCATGCAGGTCGTCGGGGTCAATGCGGTCGACAAGAAGAACAGGTTCGACCGGTACCTGCGCGAGGCGGCACTGTTGCCGCTCTACGACGCCGGAAACTTCGGCATGCAGCGCCGCAGGGT
>JAJKIB010000279.1 GCA_021154745.1 Mycobacterium sp. | reverse complement strand
GCTGCCGCCGCCGTGGGGTTGGCGGACGCCGATCTGGTGGTGCTGGACGGAGAGGGGCAGGCCGCAACCGGACATCCGAACGCCGCCGATCTGATGACCAAGGGACTACCGGCACCGCCGGTGAGCTTCGCTCCGTCGTCGCATCTCGCAGCGCTGCCGTACAGCTCCGGAACCACTGGCAATCCCAAGGGCGTGATGCTGACGCACCGCAACTTGGTGGCCAACGTCGCACAGATCCGGCCGCTACACGGCATGGTCCCCGACGATGTGATTTTGGCCGTTCTACCGTTTTTTCATATCTACGGAATGACGGTGTTGCTCAACGCCGCGCTGCATGCCCGGGCACGTCTCGTGGTGATGGGAAGCTTCGACCTCGGGGAGTTCCTGGGCAATATCCAGAAGCACAAGTGCACGATCGTGTTCATCGCCCCGCCAGTCGCTGTCGCTTTGGCCAAGCATCCGCTGATCGACGAATACGACCTGTCCTCGCTGAACACTGTGATGTCGGGTGCGGCCCCGCTGGACGCCGACCTCGGCCACGCCGTCGCCAAGCGGTTGGGCTGCCGCGTGGTGCAGGGCTACGGGATGAGCGAGCTGAGCCCGGTCAGCCACATCACTCCGTTCGACGGAGGTGTGCGCAACATGGGGATGGTTGCCCCGCTGAGTTCGGTCGGGTGGACGGTGTCCAACGCGGCCTCCAAACTCATTAATCCCGACACCGGCGACGAAATCGACGTCCCTGCAGAGGGTCTCAGTGAGACCGGGGAACTGTGGTTCAAGGGCCCCAACGTGATGGCGGGGTACCTCGGCAACGAGCAGGCCACCCGGGAAACCATCGACGACGAAGGCTGGCTACACACAGGGGATTTGGCGCAGGTCGATGCTTGTGGCTGCGTGTACATCGTCGACCGGCTCAAGGAGCTGATCAAGTACAAGGGCTACCAGGTGCCGCCCGCCGAGCTCGAGGCCGTTCTGCTGAGCCACCCGTCGATCGCGGACGCCGCGGTGGTCGGTGTCAGCGATGCCGAAGGCGAAGAAGTGCCAAAGGCCTTCGTGGTCAAGCAATCTGGCGCCGAGCTGACTGCGGTCGAGGTGATGGAGTTCGTCGCCGATCAGGTCGCGCCGTACAAGAAGGTGCGCCAGGTCGAGTTCATCGACGCGATCCCGAAGTCCGCGTCGGGCAAGATCCTGCGCAAGGATCTACGGGTGACGACCTAGTTCTGCGACCGCCTGCGACGCGCGCGCCTGTCGGAACCCGAGAACGGCGCCGGCCGCCGGGATCAGCAATAGACCCGCGACGCCCAAGAGCGGATCCGCCAACCCGGCCGTCGGAGCGACGACCAGCTGCTCGACGACTCCTAGGGTGTCACGGACCGGACTGACTGTAGGCGGATTCAGCGGGACAGTGATCACCTCCGGCGGGGGCGGTGGGCTCGGTTCCGGAGCACCCCCGCGCCAGCGCGGCCCGGTATCGGGAGCCTGCACCCCAGGCGTGCGCCCGTCACCGAATGTCACTTTCGGTCTCTTGAATTGCGGAGAGTCCGGGCTGTAATCGGAGCTAGGCCGCTCGTCGGAAGTGCCCGCCTCACGACCTGATCCGACTCTGCTCGACGGACGGCTATCGGTAGTGGTACTCGCGGCGCCGCGGCTGCCGCTGTTGATGTTGTCGTCACTCCAATCCGAACCGCTGCGCGAGTCTCCGCGATGGTCGCTGTCCGAGCTGTTGCGGTTGTCGGAGCGGCCGGAATGGCGGGAACCACCGTCCGGGTCGGCGAACGCCACGGCCGCGCTGGGCCCAACCACCAGCAGACACGCGGTCACGACACCAACAACTGCCGCTAGCCGGATGTTCGCTTGGCCCACGTTTCCTCTCCTGCGAGTGGCAAAGACATGCAGACGCGTGCGGATTGGATTGTTGCATGCCGATGCCCCGTCGGGCCACCGCTTCAAGAATGCATGCAAATTTACGTTAGGTGAGCTATTCGTCTTCGACGTACGCACGCAATCGGTCGACGGCCCTGTCCCAGCGCTTCGACAGCGCCGTGAGGTAGTCACTCGCATCGCTGAGCGGTTCGGATTCAATCCGCCAGATGCGCTCCCTGCCCTGACGTTCGCTGCTCACCAGCCCCACCGCCTCCAGCAACAGCAGATGTTTGGTGGCCGCCTGGCGGCTCACCTGAACCACTTGGGTGACTTGCGACGTCGAGGATGGCCCGCCGTCGCATAGCCGCGTGATGATGCGCAGGCGATTGGGATCGCCGAGCGCATCAAACAGTGGCGCCTTGGCGACGACGGCCGCAGAGTTGCTCACACCGTCTCGCTGAGTGCCAGATACTTGGCCACCAGTTCCGTCTGCTTGGCCCAGCCTTCGCTGTTGGCCTCGAACGCCGACATCCGACGGTCGGCCGGAATCTTGTCGAACCCGGATTCGACGATGCGCAGCAGCACGCCGTCGTTCGTCTTGGCGAGGGTGAACTCCACCAGCGTCGTCGGCTCCTGCGAGTAGTCGACGTCGTCCTCGACGCCATATGGGTGCCAGCGGAACGCAAGCCGGCGCTTCGGCTCGACTGCGACGATCTGCCACGAGTCCGACTTGCCCGCGTGGGGCTCCTGGGCCTTGGCCACTTCGTCGTCCACCGTCGTCGGGGTGATGACGCCGGTGACCGACGCGCCGGCTAAGAACGGGCCATCGAAGCGGACCCCGAACCACCGGCCGAATTCATCGGCGTCGCTGATCGCCCGCCACACCCGGTCCAGCGGCGCGCGCAGGACAACTTCTTTTTCGATTCGATCTGAACTCATATGCAACCTCCTGGTTGCTTGTCAACGTACCCGCTGTCGGATAGATGCGCAACCCACAGGTTGCATGTTTTCGTCGAGACTGCGAGGACGCAGGGGAAAGATGAGATGTATTGAGGACCCCCTCAGCTCGGACGCAGGCTAATTGCGTCAGAGAAATTGTCAGGAGCTCGAGGAGGTCCAATGACGATCGTAGGTGGCAGCACATGACTTGAAAACCCCACCAACTCCTCGCCCCGCGCCCAACAGCGTGCGGTCGACCTCATCGGTGTCAAGGTCGTTCGTCCTCGCTCCGCTGCGGGCGCTCCACCTTTGACATCCGATCAACGGTCAACCGCCCCAGCCATGGGCCGACGAGGACCCAAGCAACAAAAACCCAAGGACTCACACCACTTGCGGGGGTCCTCAATACAGATAAGTCCGAGAACAGGCCTGCTGGAATACCGTTTCGGCGCAGAAGGGGCTAGATCGCGTCCGGGTCCTCGGCGAAGGCGTCGGCGGCCTTCTGCGCGAGCTCGATGGCGGTGCGTGCCCACTGCTGTGTCGCGCCCGCCAGCCCGCACGCCGGCGTGATGCCGATCCGTTCGCGCAGGACGGAGCGCGCGAATCCGAGCCGGTCGGTCACCGCGGCCGCGGCCTTCGCGACCTCTTCCGCCGACGGCCGCATTATCGGCGCTGTCGTCGTGACGACACCCAGCAGCACCGTGCGGCCGGAGTCCACGAAGTCACCCACTCCGTCGATGTCCTCGGCCGTCAGCGTCGACACGTCAACCGATACTGCATGAATATTGCTGCGCTGCAACGCCTTCCACGGCAGTCCGGCCGCGCAAGTGTGCAGCGCCACCTCGGCGGCGATACGCGCAACACAATCGTCCAGCAGACCGATCGCCACGGACTCGTCGACGGGATGCACCGGCGTAAAGCTGGTCACGCCGGTCAGCCTGCCCTCCAGTGCGGCAGGCAGCGATGGCTCGTCGAACTGCACCACCACCGGAGTGTCGAGGCGCCGCTGTAGCTCCGCGCGATGGGCGGCCACGCCCTCCGCCAGCGACCCGGCGAGGTCGCGCACCGCGCCGGCGTCGGTGATCGCGCGGTGCCCGCCGGGCAGCTCGAGCTGAGCCGCCAACGTGATGGGACCAGGCGCCTGCACCTTGACCGTGCGCGTGCCGCCGCGCAGGCCGGCCTTCTCCCACGCCTCTTCGAGCGCGTCGATGTCCTGATCGAGCAGGCTGGCGGCCCGGCGTACGACGGCGCTTCGGCCATTGGCGATGCGATAGCCGCGCGGCACCGTGTCGATACCGATGTCGACCAGCAGCGCTCCCGCACGGCCAATGATGTCGGCGCCGACGCCGCGGGCCGGCAATTCGACCAGATGGGGAAGCGTGTGCAGTTCGCCGATCACGATCTCGGCGGCCTCGCGGGGCGACGATCCTGGCCAGGACCCGATGCCGGTCGCTGCGGCGAAAACACTCACTCGTTAACGTTATTCGATCCGGATATTCTCGGTTCGGGAAGGGGATGGCGTCATGCCCGCATCAGCCAGATCGGTGGCGGTCTGGTGCGTTGCGGTGATGGCGTTGGCCGGTTGCTCTCATGCGGTGGCCGGCCGCGCGCTGCAGGCGATGCCCGGCCTCGACGACGACTCGCTGTCACCCGTCGATGTCGAAACGCTGATGCTCGACCAGTCGCAGATGCGGGCGATCACCGGAGCGGGCGACGAGCTGACCATCATCCCGAGCATGGACGGAAAGGTACCTGTCGACATCGATCAGCTTGCGAAAACCACTCCGTCGCAATGCAAATGGATCTTCGAAGAGACCCAGACCTTCGGCCCGGACGTCGAGGAGTTTCACAAGACCACGTTTCAAAATCCACCCCGTGGCGGTCTGATCTCCGAGGGCGCGGCGGCCTACCGCGACCCCGCGACCGCCCGTCAGGCATTCGACGGCCTGGTCGCGCTCGCGGATGGCTGCGGCTCGACGACGTTCGGACCGATGTTCGTCGGCGACTGGCGCGCGACCCTGGACTCGATGCAGACGCGACCCGGCAACGGCTGCGGGCGCGACTATCGCGTCAAGAACGTGGTACTGGCGGAGGTCACTTCGTGCGCGTTTCCCGACTCGGTGCCCGACATCGTGATGACGAACATCCTGGCAAAGGTGCCGGACTGATCGCCGAAATAGAATTCCCGGTCGTTAATTCGCAGGTTCAGCAGCCCGGAATTCTATTTCGGCGTAAAGCTAGCGCGTGATCGTCGCGCTGCCGATGACCTCGTCGCCGTCGGGATCGGGCCGGTAGAGCACCAGCGTCTGGCCCGGCGCCACCCCGCGCAGCGGGGTTCGCAGGTCGACCACCAGCTGCCCGGCGCGCAGCTCGGCCACGCCGTCGGCGATTCCTCCGTGCGCCCGCACCTGCACGGCGCACTCCACCGGGCCGTCGGGCGCGGCGCCGGAGGTGAAGACCGGCCTCTCACCGGTCAGCGTCCAGACGTCCAACTCGGCGGCGTCGCCGACATGCACAGTCCTGGTGTCGGCGTCGATACCGGTCACGTAGCGGGGCCGGCCATCTGGTCCGGGCCCTGCGATGCCAAGACCCTTGCGCTGCCCGACGGTGAAGCCATGCACGCCATCGTGTTCGGCGAGCACCGTGCCGCCGGTGTCGACGACGGCGCCGCGGCGCACGCCGATCCGGGTACCCAGAAACGCCTGGGTGTCCCCCGACGGGATGAAGCAGATGTCGTGGCTGTCCGGCTTCTCCGCGACGGCCAGCCCCCGGCGGGCCGCCTCCTCGCGAATCTGCGGCTTCGGTGTGTCGCCGATCGGGAACACCGCGTGGCGCAACTGCTCGGCGGTCAGCACGCCAAGCACGTACGACTGGTCCTTGTCATGGTCGACGGCACGGCGCAGTCGGCCATCGGAAAGCCGCGCATAGTGGCCCGTGGCCACCGCATCGAAACCCAACGCCAACGCGCGCGCCGACAACGCCGAGAACTTGATTCGCTCGTTGCACCGCACGCACGGATTCGGTGTTTCGCCGCGGGCGTATGACGACACGAAGTCGTCGATGACGTCTTCGGAGAAGCGGTCGGCGAAATCCCATACGTAGAACGGAATGTCGAGAACATCGGCGACGCGGCGAGCGTCACCGGCGTCCTCCTTCGAGCAGCAGCCCCGCGATCCGGTGCGCAGCGTGCCCGGCGCGGTCGACAACGCCAGGTGCACGCCGACGACGTCGTGACCCGCATCGACCATCCTCGCGGCGGCGACCGACGAGTCGACGCCGCCGCTCATTGCGACGAGCACCCTCATTGTTCGGCCGCTCCCGCGCTGGCCAACGCGGCCTGACGCGCCCGCTCGACGGCCGCAGGCAGTACCGCAAGCGCGGTGTCGATGTCGTCCTCGGTGCTGGTGTGGCCCAACGACAGTCGCAGCGATCCGCGCGCGCTGGCCGGGTCGGCGCCCATCGCCAGCAGCACATGCGACGGCTGGGCGACACCGGCAGTGCACGCCGAACCCGTGGAGCACTCGACACCCTTGGCGTCCAACAGCATCAGCAGCGAATCGCCTTCGCAGCCGCGGAAGGTGAAATGTGTGTTTCCGGGTAGGCGCGCATCACCGGTGGCGCCGTTGAGATACACGTCGTCGATCGTGGACAGCACACCGTCGATCAGCCGGCCGCGCAACGCCTGAATGCGGGCGCTGTTGGCCGCCAAGCCCTCGATTGCCACCTTCGCTGCGGCGGCCATTCCGACGGCACCCGCGACATCCGGTGTGCCGGAACGCACGTCGCGCTCCTGGCCACCACCGTGCAGCAGCGGCACACATGTGGTGTCGCGCCTCAGCAACAGCGCACCGACGCCGGTCGGGCCGCCGAACTTGTGGGCCGCGACACTCAGCGC
>JAJKIB010000278.1 GCA_021154745.1 Mycobacterium sp. | reverse complement strand
TGCCTCGACTCCCGCTCGCTCCGGTCCTCGCTCGTGCCTCGCTGCGATCCTCACTCGCGGTCGTCTTCGGGTGCTCATGACGAAATGCCCCGGTGACGCGCGGCCAGCACCAGCGCATCATCGGATTCCCTGCCGTACGCGTCGAGCATGTGTTCGGCGATGGTCATCGCGGGCGCGGCGAAGTCAATGCCCTGGACATGGTCTTCGAGAATGCCGTCGGTTGAGATGACGAGCAGGTCGCCGGGACCGATCGAAACCTGATGGGTGGCCAGTGCGTGGGGTATGCGGTAGCCCACAATGCCGCCGGACAGAAGCGCAGACGCTCGGATCTGGACACCGCCGGGACCCTTGACGACAAGGTCGGCCGTCACATTGCCGATGCCGATCCAGCTCAGCGTGTCCGTCTCGAAGTCGATGCGGGCCAATGTGATTGTGACGCCCCTTGTGTCGGCAAGGCCGCGATGACACAGCTGCAGCAGCACGTCGAGGGGCTCGGTGTGGCAACGGTTCACCACCTCCTCGGCACGCAGCGACGCGGCTTCGGCCGCGGCGCCGTGACCCAGTCCGTCCGCCACACCGAAGAGCGCGGCGGTGCCGCCGATGTCGACCGCGATCGGAACGTCGCCGCACACCTCCTCGCCGGGGACGGGGTGACGTGCCGTGGCCCACTCGATCGGTCCGATCCAACCTTTTCTACGCACGGGGCGGGATCCACTTCCACATCTCGACGACCGTGCCATGCCCGGGCGTCGATTCGACGGTCAACCGGTCCATCAAGCGTCGCGCACCCGGCAGGCCGAGGCCAAGCCCGCGGCCGGTCGAGAAGCCGTCCTCGAGGGCCCGCTCGATGTCGACGATGCCGGGGCCCTCGTCCTCGGCGCGCACCACCAGCGCCTTGCGGCCGTCCCGGTCGGCCACGCCGACGCGGATGGCGCCGGAGCCGGCATAGCTGGTGATGTTGCGCGCGACTTCAGAGATTGCCGTAGCGATCATCGTGACGTCGGTCAGCGAAAAGCCGAGATCGCGAGCAAGCTGATGTCCGGCCTGGCGGGCCGCGACGATGTCATCGGAGTTCTTGACGGCGACCACTGTTTCACGCGGCGTCATTCGTCACCATCGCGACCGTTCGTCGGCTGGCGCGATTCGAGTTGGCGATTCAGAAACGCGAGTCCTTCTTCCAGATCCAGTGCGGTGTACATGTCGTCGAACACCAGGCCCAGTTGGACCATTGCGAACGCCACCTCGGGTTGCAGCCCCACGATCACGGTGTTCGCGCCGCGCAGCCGCGTCATGTGCGCGATCGTGCGCAGCGATCGGGCCGCGAACGAATCCATCACGTCGATCGCGGTGACGTCGACGATGATGCCGTGGGCCCGGTAGCGGCTGACCCGCTCCATCAGGTCGTGTCGCAGCCGCTCGGCGTCGGAGTCGGTGAGCGCGGCCTGCACTGAGGCGATGAGGATCGTGCCCTGCTTCAGAATGGGAACTGGCATGAGACGCTCGCGCTAGCGCTGGTCATCCGTTCTGTTCGCCGGTGCGGGTCACTTCGTAGCCGAGCAGTCGCTCCGCCTCTTCGATACCGCCCTGCAGGTCGCCGACCGCGTTCATCTTCGACAGGTCCAGCCCGATGGTCACCAGGGTCAGCGCGATGTCCGACGACAGACCGGTGATGATCACGCTCGCACCCATCAAGCCCGACGCGTCCACCGTCTGCACCAGGTGGTTGGCCACGGTGGAGTCGATGGTCGGCACGCCGGTGATGTCGATGACGACCACCTTGGCGCGGTTGGCGCGGATCGCCCGTAGCAGCTGCTCCGTGACCTGACGGGCGCGCTGGCTGTCCAGCACGCCGATGATCGGCAGGATCAGCAGCTGTTCACGCACCTGCAGCACGGGGGTGGACAGCTCGCGAATCGCCTCCTGCTGTTGCCGGATGATGCGCTCGCGTTCCTGCACGAAACTGACGGCCACGGTGTTCGCGATGCGGTTGGCGGCGGGTTCGTAGGCGTCGAGCACCCGATTGAGCAGACCGAACTCAGACTGGTACTTCTCGAACAGGGAGCGCGCCAATACGTCGCGCAGCAGCAGAACGATCCCGACCACCTCGTCGGTCTCGACGCCCCGTGGAATGATTCGCTCGGACAGGTCGCGCGCGTAGGCCTGCAGTGCTTCGACGCTACCCGTCTCGAGAACCTCGACGTAGCTGTCGTACACCGTGGTTGCCTCGGAGAAGATTTCCTCTGGCGACATCGCGGTGAGCAGTTCGGCCTCGGTGATCCGTCGCGCCCACTCTTCGCGCAGGACCGTCCGGTTTTGGCGTAGGTGCTGGACGAGTTGGGGCAGCAGACCCTCGCCGACGAGTTCGACGGCGGTGCTGGGGAAATCTGTCGTCGATTCAGACATTCGGCCTCCCAACTTCACTCGCGCTCGGTGGAAGTGCACGAGTCCTGTGCAGACATTAGCCCGCGCGTCCGGCACGGAAGCGGCTAAGTAGTTAATCTCCAACCGCAATTGAAGACTAGGCTTTGATCATGCCCGCTCGGGCGACAGACGGAGGACGACCGTTGTCAGACCAGGAAGCGATCGGCACCTCGCTCGCCTACCAGAACGGGATCGCGGTGCTCAAGGTCGATGGTGACATCGACCTTGCCACGGTCCCGGCGCTGGAAGCCGCGATCGATGAAGCGCTGACACCCAAGCCGACGGGCTTGGTCATCGACCTGTCCGAGGTGGAGTTTCTTGCCTCGGCGGGCCTTCAGGCGCTGGTGGCGACACACAACAACGTCAGCCAGTCGGCGCAATTCGCGGTCGTCGCGAACAGTGCCGCGACAAGCCGCCCGATTCAGCTGACCGGCCTCGACCAGATCTTCGAGCTGTACCCGACACTCGATGAGGCGCTGACCGCGGTCCAGACGAACTCGAAATAAGCTGGCCAGCAAGCGGTTCCGCCGCCCGGATCAGGGCACCATCCAGGACAGCACAGATGCCTGCAGTGCCGACAGCACGCACAGCAGCGCCAGGAACACCACACTCCAAACGACGACGCGGCGGAAGATGTCGCCTTCCTTGCCGTTCATACCGACAGCGGCCGCCGCGATGGCCAGGTTCTGCGGCGAGATCATCTTGCCGAGGACCCCGCCCGAGCTGTTCGACGCGGCCATCAGCACATCCGACAGCCCGGCCTGATTGGCCGCCGTCACCTGGAGGGCACCGAACAGCGAGTTCGACGACGTGTCCGAACCGGTGACGGCCACACCAAGCCAGCCGAGCACCGGCGACAGCAACGCGAATGCCCCGCCGGCGCCGGCCATCCACGTGCCGAGGGTGATCGTCTGCCCCGACAGGTTCATCACGAAGGCCAGCGCCAGCACCACCATCACGGTCACGATCGCGAACCGCAATTGGATCAGGGTGGCGCCGTACGCCTTGAGTGCGCGAGGCACCGACAACTTGAGCACGATCATCGACAGGATGCCGGCGACGAGCATTTGGGTGCCAGGGGTGGTCAGCAGGTTCAGCGTGAACTCGGTCAGCGACACGGGCTTTCCCTTGGGGCTGACGATGTGCAGTCCCGGCCAATGGAATTTGATGGTCGCCTTGTCGAGCAGATTTTTGACCGCGGTGATCTGACAGATCACGAACACCGCAATGATGATGGCGTAAGGGGCGTACGCGCGCGCAACCTCTGCCCGATTGTCTGGATTGGCGACACGCTGCGCGAAATCTTCGGGCGGTTCGTCGGCGGCACCGCCCGCGATGACCGCGGGCGCAGGCTCGCGGCGTGGATGCCAGACGCGCACCAGCGCGACCACCGCGGCCGCCGATAGCAACGACGCGACCACGTCGGCCAAGGGCACCGAGATGAAGTTGGAGGTCGCGTATTGCCCGGCGGCGAATACGATGCCGCAGACCAGCGCCACCGGCCAGGTCTCGCGGACACCGCGCCAACCGTCGACGATCCCGACCAGCGCCAGCGGCACGAACAGGGCCAGGATCGGGGTCTGCCTGCCCACCATCGCGCCGAGGGTGTCGCTCGGCAGAGCGGTCACCTTGCCCAGCGTCAGGATCGGGGTGGCCATCGCGCCGAACGCGACGGGCGCGGTGTTGGCGGTCAGCGCGAGCGCGGCGGCCTTGAGCGGCCGGAACCCGAGCGCCATCAGCATCACCGACGTCACCGCGACGGGGGTGCCGAACCCGGCCAGCGCCTCGATCAGCGCGCCGAACGAGAACGCGATGATGATCGCCTGCACCCGCTGGTCGTCGCTGACCCGGGCGAACGAGCGGCGCAGCACATCGAAATGCCCTGTCTCCACGGTCATTTGGTAGACCCAGATCGCGTTGATCACGATCCACAGGATCGGGAAGAACCCGAACGCCGCGCCTTCCGTCCCGGCCAGGAGTGACTGCGCCACCGGCATCCCGTACACCAGGATCGCGAGCAAGATCGCCAGTGCCAACGACACCAGCGACGCCACCCATGCGGTCACCCGCAGCACACCCAGCATCACGAACAGCGACAGCAGTGGTAGTGCCGCGACCAAGGAGCTCCACGCGAGGGAATGCGCTACTGGATCGAGAATCTGTTGGTACACGGCGACCACCTCGCGGGCACGGCTCGACAAGCGACAAGCGCGGTGTAGCCCGCGACAACGCAGTTCAATCCTCGGCTGAGGGGGCCCTGGATAATCGCTGTGCGGCTGTCAAGACATTCGATTAGAGTTCCGTTCGCCAGATTGATCTTCAAAACCGCTGGCACAGGTCACCGAAGATAGGACGAAACATGGGTCGGATGGCTCGCCGTGTCGCGGCGCTTGTCGGTGGTGCTGCCGTTGTGACGATGGTGGGTTTGACCGCGTCCTGCGCCAAGGAAGAGCAAAAGGCGCCGGAGACGTCGACGACAACGACCACGACGACGACCACGTCGCCTGCCGCGCCACCGCCGCCGCCCGCGCCGACGGAGAAGTCGATCAACCCGACCGGCGGCAACCTGTTCACGCCGCCGGTGAAGGCGCCGCCGGCGCCGACCGCCATCCCTGGCGATCACTAGAACCACGTCAGGCCAGCTCGGACGTACGCTGGCGATCGTGGTAGCCCGGCATGTCAGCACGCTGGCGCTCATCGCTGCCGGGGTGTTCGTGCTCGTCTCCGACCTGCGGCCCACGGTTTCCGGCGATGCCGGCCTGATCGGCGGGCCGTACGCGTACCTGTTGGCCAGCTCTGAGGACCTCGGGCCGTCGCACCGGGCCGACACCCAGCTGACCGCCGCCCTGCGCGATTCGTCCCGGCCCGATGCGCTGTTCGGTTGGGCCGACGACAACGGCCTGGCCGTGCGCTGGCGACCGGGCGAATCGTGGGCCGTCGTCGAGGGCGCCGCCGAGCACGTGGCGAACGCATTTGATGTCGAGGTGCATGACTACCGCGGCCAGCGCGGGCAGGTGTTCTACGCATCGCCGCAGCAGCCGTCGATCCCAGAATCGTTGCGCGACGAGGTCACCGAGTTCGGCAGGATCCTGGGCTACCTCCCGCACCACATGTCGCGGCCGCCGGTTCTGCCGCTCGATGTGCCGGACAAGGGGCTGACGCCGGGCGGCTTGCTGGCGACCTACAACGCGAACAAGTTGGCCGCCGACGGCTACACCGGCAAGGGCACCACGATCGTCTTCTTCGCGTTCGACGGCTTCGAGCAGGCCGACCTCGACACCTTCGCCACCACCTACGCGTTGCCGAAGTTCACGCCGACGGTGGTCGGCGGCCAGCCGGGCGAAGCGCGCGGTGAGACGACGATGGACCTCGAGGTCGCCCACGCCGTCGCACCCGACGCGCAGAAAGTCGTTTGGAATGCCCGTTCCACCGTGGAAGGCGACGGTGGCTACGAGAAGATCGCGCAGATGCTCGAGGCCGCGGACCGGCAGTTCCCCGGGGCGGTGTGGAGCTTCTCGATCGGCTGGGGTTGCGACAAGCTGATCACGGCGGCCGATCTGGCGCCGGTGCGCTCGGCGATGGTGACCGCTCACTCACACGGCACGACCGCGTTCAACGCCAGCGGAGACCTCGCTGGGCTGGAGTGCAAGGGCGGTGAGGACTGGTCGTCGCCGCCGGGCGCCAACGACGTCGGACTGGACTCGGTGGCGTCGCTGCCCGAGATGGTCGGCGTCGGCGGCACCACGCTGTCGACCGATGCCGACGGCGTGTGGCAGGCCGAGCAGGCCTGGTTCGACGTACCGCTGTCGCAGGGCACCGGCGGCGGGGTGTCATCGTTGTTCGACCGCCCGGATTGGCAACGGGCGGTGTTGTCCGACAAGGACCCGACGCGCCGGCTGACGCCCGATGTCGCGGCGGTCGCCGACCCGTTCACCGGTGTGCGGATCGTGTTCGACCAACAACAACTCGTCGGCGGGGGCACGTCGCAGTCCGCGCCGATCTGGGCCGGCTTGGCGGCGGTGATGAATCAGTATCTGCTCGCCAACGGCGGGCATGCCCTCGGCGACCTAAACCCGCTGCTGTATCGCATTGCCGCCGGTGCACCGCTGCCAGGGTTCCGCGACGTCACGCTCGGCGGGAACGCGGTCGACACCGCCGGCCCGGGCTACGACCTGGTGACCGGACTCGGCACACCCGACATCGACAACCTGGTGCGTAATCTGGTCGTCCTGCAGAAGGCGACGCGATGAGCACCAACGACGAACAAGTCCCTCAGATGGAATGCCGCGTCTGTCGGACGGATGTGCCCGCGGGCGAGTACTGCGGGCTGTGCGGCTGCCACCTCACGCCGCGGCCAGGGGAAGGCCCCGACTGGCTCCGCATCCGCGACTTCGGCGCCGCGCCAGGCGAACACCTGCTGCAGCCGTCGGTGGCGAGCTCGCTGTTCCCGCACCTGCCGGCACGGTCGCGCACCGTGTTCCGGATCGGGCTGGCGGTGGTGCTCGTAGCGCTGGTCGGGTTCGCAGTGCTTCGTTTGCCCGGGGCACTCGTCACCGTCGCCGCGCTGGGCTTCGCGTTCCTGTTCGTGCTGTATGTGCACGAGTCGGACGGGTTCGCCGACATCCCAGCGCGCACTTGGGCACTCACCGGCGCGCTCGGCGTCGGTCTCGGGGTCGGCTGGGTGCTGTTGACGGGCGCCGCGGTGGCCCGGTCGTACGGAATTGCGTTGGGTGCAGACGTGGTTGGGGCCCGCATGTTGCGTGACGGCATCGGTATCCCGCTTGGCGGAGTGATCCTCATGCTGGTGCCTGCCGTGATCGTGCGGCTGCTCCGGCCGCCCACGCGGGAAGCCTTGGATGGCTTCATGATTGGAGCGCTGGGCGCGCTGAGCTTCACCGCGGCTGCGACATTGACACGGCTGGCCCCGCAGTTCCGCACCGGTATGGTGAGCAAACGTCCGATGGACAGCCTGCTCGTAGAGGCGGGCATCAGGGGGGTGGCGGTGCCGCTCACCGCGGCCGCAGCCGGCGGATTGATCGGCGCCGCACTGTGGTTCACCCGCCCGCCGAGCAAGGAGAAGCAGCGTCCCGGACTCGTGCGGGCGCTGCTGGTGTCGTTCGCGGTGGCGGTTCTCGCCGTGTATTTGGGGCTTGGCCTGATCGACGTCTCCCACTTTCCGCAGGTGCTGATGCTTGCGCTGTACCTGGCCGTGGCGGCAGTGGCGCTGTTGCTGCTGCGCGTCGGGCTGCACTTGGCGCTGCTGCACGAAGCGCACGACGAGATCCAGTCCGACGAGCCGCTGTTGTGCCCGCACTGCGGACATGTCGTTCCGGATATGGCGTTCTGCCCTGCGTGCGGCGTTGCGACGCGGGCGTCGTCACGCTCGTCAAGGACGGCACGACGTGACAGGCGCCCGGCGCGCGAGGAGCCCGACGGGTCATGAGCACGCCCACATACTTCCCCGGGTATGCGGTGCCCTCGGGCACGTACAGCGCGCCGCCGGTGCGCCACTCGCGTGCCCGCGTGCTGGTGATCTGGTTCAGCGCGATCGCGGTGGTTGCGGTCGCGCTGGTCGGAGTCACGATGATGATCAGCAAGCCGCCTGCGCGGTACATGTGCCCGCCCAACTGCGGGCGGCCGCCGACCGGCACGCCGGTCGAGACCAATCCGCGGTTCACCGCGCCCGACGGCGCGTTCTCGGTGTCGTATCCCGCCGAGGGATCGGCGTACAAGATCACCACCAAACCCAATGGGGTGACGGCGGATCTGCTCGTCGGCGACGGCGGCACGCTGCAGTTGTTCAGCGAGCCGGCGGCGAACCGGTCACCCGAGCAGATCGCCAAAAGCTTGATCAGCCAGACGTTTCCGGATGCCCGCACCGCTTACAAAATTCCTAATGCGATGGTCGGGTACCACCCCGGCTATGGCGAAGCCGCCGACTGCTGGCCACAGGGCGCCAACAGCAGCTACATGAAAATGCGCGTCCTCGTGATGGTGGCGGTCAAGAACGATCTGGCGTTGGTCGCTGCAGCGGTGGGCCCGTTCCGTCAGTTCGGCCCGACCTTCGGCAGCGGCAAGCCGTCGGGGGCGAATCTCCAAATCGCCTTGGACATGGGCAAATACGTCAACAGCTTTGCCTGGCGTGGCGACCCGCCCCGGTGATCAGGCGACGTCGGTCAGGCCGTAGCCGCGGTCCCTGGCGACTTCGGCCAGCAGGTACCGCAGCCGATGCCGCCCGCGATGAAGGCGCGACATCACCGTCCCGATCGGGGCGTTGGTGAGCTCGGCGATCTCCTTGAACCGACGCCCCTCGATGTCGGCGTAATAGACCGCGGTGCGCAGCTTTTCGGGCAGCTGCTGCATCGCTTCCCTGACATCGTTGTCGCCCAGCTGGTCCAACACCTGATCCTCCGCGGAGCGCAGCCCGGTCGACGTGTGTCGGGCCTCGGCGAGCAGTTGGCCGTCGGTGATGTCGTCGGTCAGCCACTGGACGGGCCGCCGCTGTTGTCTGCGGTAGTCGCTGATGTGGGTGTTGACCAGAATCCGGTACAACCAGCCGCCGAGGTTGGTGCCGTCGCGAAACCCGTGAAACCCGGCGAACGCCTTGGCCGCGGTCTCCTGCAGCAGGTCTTCGGCTTCGATGCGGCTGCGGGTCATCTTCATCGCCTGTGGGTAGAACCCGTCGAGCAATGGAATCGCGTCGCGCTCGAACCGTGCGGCCAGCCCTACATCGCGGGCGGTGTCGAACTGCGTTGTTGCGGTGCTACTGCGCATGCGGCACTCCTGACGGCAACGGAACCTGTTGTATGCTCAAAACTCTCGTGTCTGGCGCCGGTCCTGTCTGCACCGCTGGCCCCCCAACGCCGGTGATGGAAACCCGACCTGGCGCATACCGGTTAACCCCCATACCGGGGCCGGTGAACAGGAATTGCCAGGCGACCACCACTGCGGTGGCAGCGAGAAATACGGTCACGAGGACATGGCGGAGCAGGCGTGTGCCGGGGCTGGTGTCCATGACTTGATACGATCGCGGCCTGTGCTGCGTGCGTCTTCGACGCTGGCGCCCATCCGCGATTACCGCTAGCGGCACTTGACAGGCGTCTCAGCGCCAACACAGCCGGCGCACAGTCGTTCGGCAGCCGCGGGAGATATGCAGGTGTGTGTTGTCGTGGCTGGTGCGTCCAACGGCGCCGCCGATGTGGCTCGGATTGCTCGTGGCGGCCGTCGCGATAGCGGCGGAGACACTGCTGGTGTTCGTGCTCAGGAGCCTGGCCCCGATGGACACCTTCGGTGTGGTGTACCTGTTGGGGGCGCTGGTCGTCGCCATCGGATGGGGGACCGGTCTGGCCGCGGTGACCTCTGTGGTGAGCGCGCTGGGTTTCGGTTATTTCCGTGACTGGCCGAACGACGCGTTCGATCCCACCGATCTGCGTAACTGGGTGGTGATGGGCGTGTTCCTTCTGGTCACGTTGATAGCGAACACGCTGGCAGGGGTGGCCCGGACAAGGGCGGCCGAAGCCGAAGCTCGCCGTTGCGAGGCAGACGCCGCGGCCCGACAGCAGGCGGCACTGCGACGGGTCGCGACGGCGGTGGCCCAGGGCACGCGTCCGTCGGACGTGTTCTCGGCACTCACGACGGAACTGATACAGATCTTCTCCACGCCGAACGCGCACCTTCTTCGGTATGAGAGCGACGGCACGGCTGTCCTGTTGGCGGCTTGTGACGAGCCAGGCTTGCCGAAAATGCCGGTAGGTGAGCGGTTTTCACATAACGGCGACGGCATCGTTGGAAAGGTCTGGCGCGACCGCCGCGCCGCACGGATGAACAGCCAGGACGACGCACGGGGTTCAGCAGCCGCACGGGTTCGCGCTCTCGGATTGCACAGCGGTGTGGGCGCGCCGATCGTTGTCGACGGCAGGCTGTGGGGGGTCGCGGTAGTCGCTTCCTCGGCACCCGCGGCGCTTCCATCCGACGCCGAAGAGCGGCTGACCGACTTTGCCGAACTGGCGGCGATGGCCGTCGCGAACGCGCAGGCCCGCTCGGACCTCACCGCGTCCCGGACTCGGATCGTCACGGCGGCCGACGACGAGCGCCGGCGTCTGGAGCGGAATCTGCACGACGGCGCGCAGCAGCGCCTGGTGTCGCTAGCCCTCAAGGCACGCATGACCGAGCTGTCGTTGACCGCGGATCAGGATGCTGTCAGGGCGCAGCTCACCGACATCGTGCGAGGCCTGGGCGATGTTTCCGAGGAGCTGCGCGAGATCTCCCGCGGCATCCATCCCGCGATCCTGTCCAAAGGTGGTCTCGGTCCTGCGCTGCGGTCACTGGCGTGTCGCTCAATGGTGCCCGTCGAGCTCGACGTTGACGTCGCTGGCCGGCTACCCGAGCAGGTGGAGGTGGCCGCGTACTACGTTGTCGCAGAGGCCCTTACCAATGCGGCCCGGCATGCGCACGCGGCGGAAGTCAAGGTGAGCGCGAAGGTCGCCGACGGCCATCTCGACCTGGTGATCGAGGACGACGGGGCCGGTGGTGCCGACCCGGCCAACGGATCAGGCTTGATCGGGCTGGTCGACCGCGTCGAAGCGGTCGGCGGTCAGCTGTGGGTCAGTAGCCCGGCCGGGGTCGGCACGACGTTGGCCGCGACAATTCCGTGCGCGGCATAGGTGCCTAGCGGTGCCAGCCCCAGCCCCACGGGTGCCACCACTGGAATCCGGGCCATCCGCCCCGATAGTCGCCGTCGCCGTAACCATGAGCGTAGCCCCGTCCGTGCCCATACCCGTGACCGTGCCAGTCGACCGGCTGCACCGCCGCAGTACCGGAATTCGATTGGGCGGGGCTGGCATTGGCGATTCCTGCGCCAATGCCGAGGCTGGACGCGCCGACGACGCCGGCAATCGCGACGCTGCCAATCAGTCGTTTGAGATTCATCGCGTGACTCCTTCCAAATTAATTACAAGGGGGGATGTTTCAAGCACTCCCACATCCTCCAGAGTTCCGCCGGTAGCGGCGTGCGTCGTCCTGGTTGGCGCCCAAAACGCAACCCCCGCTAGCGGGTAGTCGGCGCTAGCATCTGCCTCCGACATATTTCTGTCTTTGCGGTGGGTTATCCCCAGGCGCGAATTCGTTCACAGGTTTGTGGCTGGTTGAGCGTGACG
>JAJKIB010000277.1 GCA_021154745.1 Mycobacterium sp. | reverse complement strand
GCTCTACGCTGCGGGCATGGCCAGCACCGACGACCCGACGGGTCCGCCGCGCAGCCGCACCGAATCGATCGTCGCGCACGCCGAGGGTTCGATCTCCGAAGACGCCATCGTCGCTGCCGCCCGCGAGCGGGCGGTCGACATCGGGGCAGGTGCGGTTACCCCGGCGGTCGGTGCCCTGCTGTGTGTGCTGGCCAAGCTGACTGGCGCCAAGTCGGTCGTCGAGGTGGGCACGGGTGCGGGTGTCAGCGGTTTGTGGTTGCTGTCCGGCATGCGCGAGGACGGCGTGCTCACGACGATCGACGTCGAACCCGAGCATCAGCGCCTGGCCAAGCAGGCGTTCACCGAGGCCGGTGTCGGGCCGTCGCGGAGCCGGTTGATCAGCGGCCGGGCCCAGGAGGTGCTGACCCGGCTGGCCGACGAGTCCTACGACCTGGTGTTCATCGACGGCGATCCGATCGACCAGCCGCAGTTCGTCGCCGAAGGGGTACGGCTGCTGCGGCCCGGCGGCGCGATCGTCGTACATCGCGCGGCACTGGGCGGACGCGCCGGCGACGCGAACGCCAAGGATGCCGAGGTCGGCGCCGTGCGTGAGGCGGCCCGGTTGATCGCCGAGGATGAGCGGCTGACTCCGGTGCTCGTCCCGCTTGGCGACGGCCTGCTCGCCGCCGCCCGCGACTGACTTTCTTCGCGCGATTTCACATTCTTTACGGATTTCTGACGGGTAGATGCTTGACCGTCGACTGAACGCGTGTTTAGTGTACTAAACGTGCGTTCAGCGTCAGACGATCGAACGGCCGTCGCCCGGATCCGCGACGCCGCGATCGAACAGTGGGGCGAGCACGGGTTCAACGTCGGGCTTCGGAGCATCGCCGAGGCCGCGGGCGTGTCCGCCGCGCTGGTCATCCATCACTTCGGATCCAAAGATGGCCTGCGCAAGGCGTGCGACGACTACATCGCCGAGGAGATCCGCAGCGGCAAATCCGCGTCGCTTCAGACCAGAGACCCGGCGGACTGGTTCGCCCAGATGGCCGAGATCGAGTCGTACGCGCCGATGATGGCCTACCTCGTCCGCAGCATGCAGTCGGCAAGCGATCTCGCAAAGATGATGTGGCAGCGGATGATTGACAACGCCGAGGAGTACCTGGAAGAAGGCGTCCGCAACGGTCTGCTCAAGCCGAGCCGCGATCCGCGCGCCCGCGCCAAATTCCTCGGACTGACCGGGGGCGGCGGGTTCTTCCTGTATATCCAAATGCACGACAACCCAACAGATCTGCGCGCTGTCCTCCGTGACTACGGCGAGGAGATGGTGCTGCCGGCCCTGGAGGTCTACACCGAGGGTCTGATGACCGACTCGACCATGTACGACGCATTCGTCGAGGCGCGTGAAAAAGGAATCCCGTTCACATCCAACGAAGGAGAGCACAATGACGGCGACGTCCCCGCAGCGGGATAACTCACCCGCTGTCGAAATCCGGGATCTGCACAAATCTTTCGGTCGTACCAAGGCGCTTGATGGCCTGGACATGACCGTGGCCCACGGCGAGATCGCAGGCTTTCTCGGGCCCAACGGCGCCGGCAAGTCCACCACCCTTCGGGTGCTGCTCGGTCTCCTGCGCGCCGACCGCGGCACCGTCCGGCTGCTTGGCGGTGATCCGTGGCGCGACGCGGTGGCACTGCACCGGCGTATCGCCTATGTGCCAGGCGATGTGACGTTGTGGCCCAACTTAACTGGCCAGCAGGCGATCGACTTCCTGGCTCGGCTGCGCGGCAACAACATCGACGCCAAGCGCCGCGACCAACTGATCGAGCGATTCGAGCTGGACCCGCACAAGAAGGCCCGCACGTACTCGAAGGGTAACCGGCAGAAGGTGGCGATCGTCGCCGCGTTCAGCACCAACGCCGAGCTGTACATCCTCGACGAACCGACATCGGGCCTTGACCCGTTGATGGAGCAGGCTTTCCAGCAGTGCGTCAACGAGGTGGCCGATCGCGGCGCCGCGGTGCTGCTGTCCAGCCACATCCTTGCCGAAGTCGAAAAGCTTTGCGACACGGTCACAATCATTCGCGCCGGGCGCGCCGTCAAGTCCGGCACGCTCGATGAGCTGCGGCACCTGATGCGCACCACCGTCTCGGCGCGCACCCGCGGCGACGGACAGGCCCTGCAGCAGGTTCCATACGTCCACGATTTCACCAGTCAGAACGGACAGGTCAGGTTCTCGGTGGACCGCAACGACTTGGACTTCACCATGGAACACCTCACCGATCTGGGCATCGAAGAACTCACCGTCACGCCCGCGTCGCTCGAGGACATGTTCCTGCGCGAGTACCAGGGGGTGAGCCAATGACCACGGCAACACTTCTGCCGCACGTCGGGCGTCACGAGGCCGCCCCGGCCGGCTCCCCGGTCACGGGTGCGCGCACGCTGCTGCGCCTGGCGTTGCGCCGCGATCGCGTGCGGCTCAGCGTGTGGATCGCGATCCTGACGCTGATGATGGTGTACGCCCCGAACACGATCAAACTGGCTTACCCGGAAGAGGCCCAGCGGTTGGCCAGGGTCAACCTGCTCAAGACGCCGGCCGGAATGATACTGGGTGGACCCATGTTCGGAGGCAACGAGACCGATCTGGGCGTGATGATGGCCAACGAGCTGATGCTGACGTTGATCATCGCCGCATCGATCATGTCCATCCTCACCGTCATTCGGCACACCCGCACGGAGGAGGAAAGCGGCGCAGCCGAATTGGTGCTGTCCTCCGTGGTCGGCCGCTACGCCCGAACCTTCGCAGCACTGGTCCTTGTGGGCGGCGTCAACGCGATCCTGGCGGTTGCGATGACGCTGGCCATGTCGGCGACCGGTTTCCGGGTGATCGATACCGCCGCAATGTGTCTGGGCGTTACCGGCGTGTCGATGCTGTTCGGCACCGTCGCCGCGGTCACCGCCCAGCTGTGGCGTCAGGCGCGCACCGCGACTGGCGCCGCGATGGCGGTGCTGGCGCTGGCCGCGTTGATCCGCGGTGTCGGTGACGTGATCAACAACTCGGGCAGTGCGTTGAGCTGGTTCTCCCCCATCGCGTGGGCCCAGCAGATGCGAGCGTTCGTCGACCTGCGGTGGTGGCCTCTCGCTCTACTCGTTGCACTGACGATCGCGCTGATGCTGTTGGCTGCGGTGCTGGAGGCCAGGCGGCAGTACGACGACGGCAACCTGCCGTCGACCGGCGAACGGCCGAACGCGCACACCATTCGCAACGTGCTCGGCCTACACCTCACGCTGCAGCGCGGCCAGACCATCGGCTGGGGTGTCGGACTGTTCCTTGGCGGCCTGGCCTTTGGCTCGATGACGAAATCGCTGCTGGATGCCGCCAAAGAAAACGAGCTGATCCAGCGGGTGATCGCCCAACAGGGCACCGAGAGCGTGTACACGACGATGACGCAGTTTCTGGCCGCCGCGGCCACCGCTTACGTCGTGGGCGCCGTGCTTCGCGTCCACACCGACGAGGAGAAGGGCCTTGGCGAGCCAGTGTTGGCGGGCGCGGTGTCGCGATGGCGGTGGTTGTTCACCGCCGTGGCGTCCGCGCTGATCGGCTCGACAATATTGATGTTGCTTGCCGGGCTTGGCAACGGCCTGGGCGCCGGCCTCACGCTCGCCGAACCGGAAACGATCGTGCGGCTGACGGTTGCAGGGCTGGCCTATGTGCCCGCCATGGCGGTCATCGCCGGCGTCGCGGCCCTGGCCGTCGCGGTGCGACATGCGTGGATCGGTTGGCTCGCAGTCACATTCGTCGTCACGTCGCTGTACCTCGGAGCACTGCTTCGGTTGCCGCGCTGGCTAGTCGACCTGTCGCCGGTGGGTCGAACCACAGCTCCGATGGACTATCCGGTCGTCGCGCTGACGGTGATGGTGGTCGTCGCCGCGGCACTGACTCTCGTCGCCGGCTGGATCTATCGCAGCCGCGACGCAGTCTGAGTCGAGAAGAGGGAAGGAACATGAACATCGGTATCAAGGCAACAGCCGCCAGCCTGGTTGGATTCATCCTTTTCGGCTTGGCGTTGTTCCTGCCGGCTGGCACGTTCAACTATTGGCAGGCATGGCTTTTCATCGCCGTCTTCGCCGCTACAGGTGCGATACCAACGATCTACTGGGCGCAGCGCCGCCCGGAAGTGCTGCGCCGAAGGATGAATGCCGGGCCCGCCGCCGAAACCCGCGTAGCTCAGAAGATCATCGTCACCGGCATCCAACTCTGGTTCTTTGCGGTGCTGGTGGTCAGCGCACTCGATCACCGGTTCGGCTGGTCGCAGGTCTCGATACCGGTCGTCCTGATCGGCGACGTGCTGGTGGCCGTCGGCCTTGGCATCGCCCTGCTCGTGGTGCAACAGAACAATTACGCCTCGGCCAACATCACCGTCGAGACCGACCAGCAATTGGTCACGACCGGCCTTTACGGGCTGGTGCGGCACCCGATGTATCTCGGATCGCTGATCATGGTGGCCGGCATTCCGCTTGCACTCGGCTCCTATTGGGGCCTTCTCGGCATCATCCCTGGCCTCGTCGTGCTCGCCTACCGCATCGTCGACGAAGAGAAGATGCTGCGCCAAGAACTGAACGGGTACGTCGAGTACACCCAGAAAGTGCACTCGCGGTTAGTGCCCTACGTGTGGTGAGGAAATCATGAAAATCGGTCTACAGGCAATTACTTCCGGCCTCATCGGACTCGTCGTCTTCGGTGCCCTGGTGTTCTGGCCGGCCGGCTCGTTCGACTATTGGCAGGGATGGGCGTTCATCACGGTGTTCGCAATCGCCACCACCATCCCCAGTCTCTACCTCGCGGTGAAGGATCCGGCGGCGCTGCGGCGTCGGATGCAGGCCGGTCCCGCATCGGAGTCCAGGCCACTGCAGAAGGTCATCATCTCGATCGCGTTCCTGTCACTGGGAGCGATGATCGTGGTCAGTGCAATGGACTTTCGCTTTGGCTGGTCATCGGTGCCCGCCGCTGTCTCGGTGATCGGAGATGTGTTGGTAGCGACCGGACTTGGCATTGCGATGCTCGTCGTCATCCAGAACAGCTACGCGGCCGCCAACGTGAAAGTCGAGTCCGGCCAGGAGCTGGTGTCAACGGGTTTCTATGGCCTGGTGCGGCATCCGATGTACTTCGGCAATGTGATCTTGATGGTCGGCGCCCCTCTTGCTCTCGGCTCGTATTGGGGACTCGCGTTTGCGATCCCAGGCCTGGCGGTGCTGGCCATTCGCATCCGCGACGAGGAACAGGTCCTCGGACAGGAATTGGCCGGCTACCACGAGTACATGCAAAAGGTGCACTACCGGCTGGTGCCGTACGTGTGGTGACCGTTCCTGTCATATCCGGCGCGTGCGGTCCGTCATAGATGTGACGGCGCGGGAAGGGTGTGGCGCATGTACGACCAGGCAGTGGAGTTCGAGCAGCACCGTCCGCATCTGCGGGCGGTTGCCTGCCGCATGCTGGGTTCGCTGACCGAGGCCGACGACGCCGTGCAGGAAGCGTGGCTACGGATGGAGCGCACCGAGGTGGGTGACGTCCGCAATATGCGCGGCTGGTTGACAACGGTCGTGGCGCGCATCTGCCTGGACATGCTGCGGGCCCGCAGCGCGCGGCGCGAGGAGCCGCTCGACGAAGCTCCGGCCGTCGCCGCGCCCGATGCCGTCGACCCTGAAGCCGAAGCCGAGCTTGCCGACTCCATCGGCGTGGCGTTGCTCGTCATCCTCCAGACCCTGACCCCTGCCGAGCGGCTCGCCTTCGTGCTGCACGACATGTTCGACCTGCCGTATGCCGAGATCGCGCCGATCGTGGGGCGGACCGAGAACACGGCCGCACAGCTTGCGGCACGCGCCCGTCGCCGCGTCCGCGGTAAAACTCCGGATCCCGCAACGGATTTGGTGCGCCAGCGCCGACTCGTCGACGCTTTCCTGACCGCCGCCCGCGACGGTGACTTCGATGCGCTGCTCGCGGTGCTCGACGGCGACGTCGTGCTGCACGTCGACGCCACCGCTGCGGGTAGCCCGACGACGATCCGCGGGGCGCACGCGGTGGCCGCCAATGCCCGCGCCTTCTCGGCCAACGCGCGATTCGCCGAGCCAGCGTTGGTTGACGGCGCCGTCGGCATCGTCGTCGCCCCCAAGGGGAAGCTAGCGCTGGTGCTGCGGTTCAGTGTCGTCGGCGACAAGATCAGCGAGATCGACATCGACGCCGACCCGCAGCGGCTGCGCGCGTTCGACCTTCGTGTGCTGGGCTGACCCGGTCAATTCGTTTCGTCGATCGCCTCGCGGAGGTGGTCACGGTCATCGATGCTGCGCTGCTGTTGAGCCGACACCAGGTAGTCGGTAGACCCCCACCGATCGCTTCGCTGACCGCCGTGGCGACTTCGACTCCGAAGCGGATATTGGCATTGGGCGCCGGGAACTGTGGATGAGGTACCCGTTGGCGCCGTGGATTTCGACCCCGTCGAACCCTGCGGCGGTCGCGTTGTGCGCTGCCGAGGCGAAGTCGCCGGCCGGGGGTGTCGTGGTAGCCCTGACCAATCACCGAGGGGCGTGCCCTCGCTGACGATCAGGCCTGCGCTCGCGCGTTGTGCGTAGTACGTCGCGGTCAGGTCGGTCACGGTTGCTCCGGGACCGTAGGCACGGCTGCGCGTCATGGGTGACATGGCGATGCGGTTGGCCAGCTGGAGGTCGCCCAGTTGGATGGCGTCGAATGCGGTGGTCATCTCAGGGCTTCCTTTTCAGTGAATGTGGTTGTGGCAGAGGATTACTGGTCGGTGGGGATGAGGATGGACTTGCCGTGCAGGCGGCCGGCGTCGGAGTCGGTGTGCACGGCCGCGGCCTGGTCGAGCGGGCGGCGGTCGGCGACCTCGATGCGCAGTTGCCCAGCGTCGACGCGGCTGACCAACTCGGCCAGTTGCGCGGCGTCGCTGCGGACGAAGACCCGCTGCGTGCGGACCTCGCGGCCCGGGCTCTCCGGCCCGAAAACCATGGTGCCGACGTGAAAGCCACCGTCGGCGACGACGCCGATGAGGGCCTCGGTCTGCTCCGGGGTAGTGCTGACCAGGTTGAGCACCACGTCGAAGGGCTGCCCGTCGACGGCGATCGGCGAGTGCGTGTGGTCGATGTAGTCGACGATCCGGTCGGCGCCCAAGCCGCGCAGACGCTCGGCGTCACGCACCTTGGCGGTCGCGGTCACGACGGCTCCGGCGCTCTTTGCCAACTGAATCGCGTAGCCGCCGACGGCGCCTGAGGCCCCGTTGATCAGGATCGTCTGTCCGGCCGTCAGCCCGGCGATCTCGAAGAGGGCCTGCCACGCCGTCAATGCGGCCTCCGGCAGCGCTGCCGCATCGGCCATGTCCATCGAGTGCGGTGCCGCGGCCAGCGACTCGGCCGGCGCTATCGCGTACTCGGCGGCGGCGCCATCGGCATCCAACGGCAGAAACGCCACGACCGCATCGCCGACATTCCATCCCTGAACTCCGTCGCCGAGTTCGGCGATCGTGCCCGCGACGTCGACGCCGGGGATGTGCGGGAAGCTGATCTTGTACACCTCGGACAGGTAGCCGCCGCGGATGCCGGCATCCACCGGGTTGAACGAGGTGGCAGCCACCTTCACCAGCACCTGGCGCGGACCCGGCACCGGTCGCGGGGCCTCCTCATACTGCAGAACGTCGCTACCGCCGTAACGGTGGTATCGCACAGCCTTCATGATCCTTCTCCTTAATCGTTTGCTTCGATGTTGAAGCAGTTGTGCTTGGAGTAACTTGCTTCGAGGTCGAAGCAATTCCGGCGACGACTGTGACGGTCGTCTCATTGCTTCGTTAGACGTGGCCGCCAAGTCATCGCCGAGACGGCGGCCTTGCTGGCCCGCGTACAGTGTGTGCTGGTAGACGCCAATTCGGGCGCTGATCGCGGGACTCGGCAACGTCCTGATGCGCAGCTACTGCCGACTCCGCCGAACCCGTTGATGCTTCGACTGCGGAGCAGTATGACCACGACCACGCGAACCTCGGAATCGCTTCGATGTTGAAGCATTAAGATGGGGCATGGCTAAAGGCCTCAAGCCTGTGCAAATGCACACGTACTTCGCCCTGACCGAGGCGGTCAGCTTGCTGCAGTACGCCGTGCGAGAGCAGTTGCAGGCCGAGGGCGGCCTTAGCTACGTGCAGTTCGAGGTCTTGGCCAAACTGGTCGACGCCGACCGGCCGCTCTCGATGACTGAGCTGGCCGACGGTGTGGTCTACAGCCGCAGCGGCCTGACCCACCAGGCCGGACTATTGGAAAACGCAGGGCTGATCACCCGCGAAGTCAGTGCCCATGACAAGCGCGCCACGGTAGTCGACATCACAAAGGCGGGCCGAGCCCGTGTCGCCAAGGTCCTCCCCGGTCACATCCAGGTCGTACGCGACCTGCTGTACGGCTCGCTTTCCGACCAGGACGTGCACACCCTCGGCGACATCATGAGCCGTGCCCGCGACCACATGCGTCACCAGCCACCCCGCTCGGCCGCGCCGCGTAAACGCCACCCAGGTCCAAATTGATCAGAAAGCGCGCTCATGATGAGCGACTCAGACCAAGAACCATTGTGCCGACGACTCTTTCGGCGCCCGCGCTGTCGGGCCACCGCCGGCCACCAGACGGTTCTACTTCGCACTGAAGCCGTAGGCATTCGGCAAGTAGTGATATCTCGCATTGCCGGCAACGGCGGCCCAGACTTCCGCGGTCACCGATCCCCGTGCGTTCTCGCTGTCGGGGTGGCCGGTGATACGGCTCGTGCGTCGGCGACGACGCAAGGCACAGGCCGAAACCGGCTAGATCAAGACGCCCTTACCGACCGCGACCACTTCGCCGGCGCTGAATAGATTTGACCTAAACGAGATCCACCGATGAGTCTCGCCGGCTGGGCCGGTCTATCAGGGGTACACCATCGAGCCACCGACTGGAGACCACCATGACCAATCCCGCACACCCCGGCCGCATGCTGTTCGTGAACATCCCCGTAGCGGACCTCGAGCGCAGCAAGGTGTTCTTCGCGAAGCTCGGGTTT
>JAJKIB010000276.1 GCA_021154745.1 Mycobacterium sp. | reverse complement strand
CTCGTCGATGAACAGGATGATGTCGCCGCGGGTGTTGATCTCCTTGAGCACCTTCTTCAGGCGCTCCTCGAAATCACCGCGGTAACGGCTGCCTGCCACCAGAGAACCGAGGTCAAGCGTGTAGAGCTGCTTGTCCTTCAGTGTCTCGGGGACCTCGCCGTGCACGATTGCCTGGGCCAGGCCCTCGACGACGGCGGTCTTACCGACGCCGGGCTCGCCGATCAGCACCGGATTGTTCTTGGTGCGCCGGCTCAGCACCTGCATCACCCGCTCGATTTCCTTCTCGCGGCCGATGACCGGATCGAGCTTGCCTTCCATGGCGGCCGCAGTCAGGTTGCGGCCGAACTGGTCGAGCACCAGCGACGTCGACGGATTGCCCGCCTCGCCGCCGCGGCCACCGGTGCCGGCCTCCGCGGTCTCCTTGCCCTGGTATCCGCTCAGCAGCTGGATGACCTGCTGGCGCACGCGCGTCAGCTCGGCGCCCAGCTTCACCAGCACCTGGGCGGCGACGCCCTCACCCTCACGAATCAGGCCGAGCAGAATGTGCTCGGTGCCGATGTAGTTGTGGCCGAGCTGCAGCGCCTCGCGCAGGCTCAGCTCCAGCACCTTCTTGGCGCGGGGGGTGAACGGGATGTGGCCCGACGGCGCCTGCTGGCCCTGGCCGATGATCTCCTCGACCTGGCTGCGAACGCCTTCCAGCGAGATGCCCAGCGACTCCAGCGACTTGGCCGCTACGCCCTCGCCCTCGTGAATAAGTCCCAACAGGATGTGCTCGGTGCCGATGTAGTTGTGGTTGAGCATCCGGGCTTCTTCCTGAGCCAGGACGACGACCCTGCGGGCACGGTCGGTAAATCTCTCAAACATCGGTGGTTACCTGCTCTCCATCAAATAGTTCGGCGCCATGCGACTAAAAGCGCACTGCGCCTACCGTCCACTCTAATGGGCGGCAGCCCCCGCTGCCCCGCTTGGCCGTCTGCTCTCGGCGGACATCGGGGGCGAACAGGGGGTGACAGCACCTCGTCTACCCGGTACTGGAACTAGCAACGCAGTGCGGGGCCGAAACGTTTCCCGTTCAGGGCGGCGACAGGTACGCCGCTAGCGAAAGCAGGTACCAGCGAACCCGACGACGGGTCCGCATTCTAGCAATCGTCTATTACGTTGCCGCGTGGAATGCGTCGATGACGTCGGCGGGGATGCGTCCACGGGTGGACACGTTGTGCCCGTTGCGGCGCGCCCATTCGCGGATGGCGGCGCTTTGCTCGCGATCGATCGCAGCCCGGCCGCGGCCCGATCCGGCCGAACGTCCGCGCCTGCGGCCCCCTACCCGCCGACCGGCGTCCACCCATTGCTTCAAGTCGTTCCGAAGCTTTGAGGCATTCTTGGAAGAAAGGTCGATCTCATAGCTCACCCCGTCGAGCCCGAATTCGACCGTCTCATCGGCGGCACCTTCGCCGTCGAAATCATCGACCAACGTGACGGTCACTTTCTTCGCCATTAGCCCACACTGCCCTTCTGCTGAGCACTCGACGACTAGTTTAGTCCTCGAACCCCCGGGCACCAATGTGCCATAAAAACGCACACCATTCAACAAGTTCTGAATCGAAGCAGTTCAGTTGCTGTGCCGACGAACAATCGGGAACAAAACCGTCTCTCGAATCGACAGTCCCGTCAATGCCATCAACAACCGATCGATACCCATTCCAGTACCGGTAGAGGGCGGCATCGCATACTCCAATGCTGCCAAAAAATCCTCATCCAGTGCCATTGCCTCGTCGTCACCTGCGGCGGCTGCGCGAGCCTGAGCTTCAAACCTTTCGCGTTGGATAACGGGATCGATCAGCTCGGAGTAGCCGGTCGCCAGTTCGATTCGCCGGATGTAGAGATCCCACTTTTCTGTGACGCCATCGATGCTGCGGTGTGAGCGGGTCAGCGGCGTCGTCTCCACGGGAAAATCGCGAACGAAGGTCGGCGCCCAAAGCTTGTTACCGACGGTGTGCTCCCATAGTTCCTCGATCAATTTCCCGTGCCCGTAACCACGATCGCGCGGAATCTCTACTCCGAGCCGATCGGCGATCTCCCATAACTGATCGGCCGGAGTCTGCGGGGTGATCTCTTCACCGAGCGCTCCGGACAGCGACGGATACATTTGTACGGTTTGCCATTCACCGTCCACGTCGTAGACGGTGCCATCCGGCAACGGCAGCCTTCTCGTGCCGATCGCTTCGTCGGCGACCTCCTGAATAATCTCGCGCGTCATGACGGCGGAATCGTCGTAGGTGCCGTAGGCCTGATATGTCTCGAGCATCGCGAATTCCGGAGAATGTGTGGAATCCGCACCTTCGTTTCGGAACACCCGATTCAACTCGAAGACCTTGTCGAAACCGCCCACCAAGCAACGCTTTAGGAACAGTTCCGGCGCGATGCGAAGGTAGAGGTCCGCGTCGAGCGCATTCGAGTGCGTTACGAAGGGGCGCGCGGCGGCGCCACCGGCCAGCGTCTGCAGCATTGGTGTCTCGACTTCGAGAAAGCCGCGCCGCTCCAGCGCTGAGCGGACCGCACGCACCACCGCCACCCGTTGGCGAGCAATGGCCCGGGCCTCTGGACGAACGATGAGGTCGACATAGCGCTGCCGCACGCGGGACTCTTCGCTCATCTCTTTATGGGCGACGGGAAGCGGGCGCAACGCCTTCGAAATAATTTGCCAAGAATCGGCAAGCACAGATAGTTCGCCGCGGCGCGAGCTGATCACCTCGCCGTGCACATGAGCGATGTCGCCGAGGTCGACGTCGGCTTTCCAAGCGTCGAGCGATTCCTGTCCGGCGCGGTCGAGGCTGATCATCACCTGCAGCTGGGTGCCGTCGCCCTCCTGCAGTGTCGCGAAACACAGCTTTCCGGAGTTGCGGGCAAACATCACCCGGCCAGCGACACCGACGACCTGGCCGGTCTCGGTATTGGCAGGCAGATCGGGATAAGCCTGCCGGATCTCGGCCAAGGTGTGGGTGCGGGCAACCTCGACCGGATAGGGGTCACGGCCCTCGGCGAGCAGCCGCTCCCGCTTGGCCTGACGGATCCGGAACTGCTCGGGGATCTCGGACTCGGAGTCGGGCTGATCAGGAGAGGTCACGACCAGCGAGCTTAAGTCATGGGCCCATTCCTGACGGGACGGCTTGTGGCATCCGCGAGGCTGCAGTTATGGCGAAGAAGTTCGAGTGGGCCGCGCAACAAGTGCAGTCTCGCGGCATCGGTCCCCTTTGCGTCTGCTCGCCGGTGGAACTAACGGGCCTGCTTGAGCCGGCCGCGCGAGCTGTCGCGGTTGCGCTCGAACACCAATCGCAGGCCGTCGAGGGTCAGGTGCTGGTCGTACTTGTCGACGGTGTGCACATCGGGGAGCACCAGAGGGGCGGTGTGACCGGTGGCCACCACGGTGACGTCGTCACCGGCGAAACCGTCGACGTCCTCACGGATGCGGTTGACCAACCCGTCGACCAGGCCTGCGAATCCGAACACAGCGCCCGCCTGCATGCATTCGACGGTGTTCTTGCCGACCACCGAACGGGGCCGGGTCAGCTCGATACGTCGCAACGCCGCCGACCGCGCGGCCGCCGCATCGGAGGACACCTGCACGCCGGGAGCGATTGCCCCACCGAGGAATTCGCCCTTCGGGGAGACCACGTCCACACAGATCGACGAGCCGAAGTCGACGACGATCGCGGCGCTCTTGTACTTGTGGAAAGCGGCCAGACAGTTGACGATGCGGTCTGCACCAACCTCTTTGGGATTGTCGACCAACAGCGGGATGCCGGTGCGCACACCGGGCTCGATCAACACGTGCGGCACCGACGGCCAGTACTGCTCGAGCATCAGTCGCACCTCATGCAGCACCGACGGCACCGTCGACAGCCCGGCCGCGCCGGTCAGGTGTTCGGAGTCGTCGCCGATCAGGCCGTCGATGGTGAGCGCCAGCTCATCGGAGGTCACCTCGGATTCCGTGCGAATCCGCCAGTGCTGCACCACTTTGGCGTGGTCACCCGATCCGGAGATCAGCCCGACGACGGTGTGGGTGTTTCGAACGTCGATCGCGAGGAGCACGGGCTTACCGCGGCGACATCAGCTCGGCCGCATCGGCCGGCACGTAGGCGGGATCATGACCCAGGTCGATCTGCTTGTTGTCGGCGTCGACGAACACCACCCGAGGCTGGTACGCGCGCGCCTCGGCGTCCTCCATCGTGCCGTATGCAATCAGGATCACCAGGTCACCTGGGTGCACGAGATGCGCTGCGGCGCCGTTGATGCCGATCACACCGCTGCCGCGCTCGCCGGTGATCGCGTAGGTGACCAGCCGTGCACCGTTGTCGATGTCGACGATGGTGACCTGTTCGCCCTCGATCAGGTCAGCCGCATCCATCAAGTCGGCGTCGATGGTCACCGACCCGACATAGTGCAAGTCCGCCTCGGTGACCGTGGCGCGGTGAATCTTGGATTTCAGCATTGTCCGTAACATCAATTCCTCCAAGGCAATTCGTGGCTCTCGGCCGAGCCGACCCGCGGGTGTCCGTCGGTGGCGGCGGTGGCTCCGATGTCGATGGCGATGTTGTCGAGCAGCCTGGTGCTGCCCAGCCGGGCGGCCACAAGCATGCGGGCGATGCCCTCGGCAGGCGCAGGACCCAACATCGCGTCCCGCACCTCCAGATAGTCGACGTGGATGGCGGGCACCTCATCGAGCACGGCGCGGGCGGCGTCCAGGGCCGCAGCGGTGCCGCCGGAGGCGGCGTACATGCCCGCCAGTAGTGCGGCCGACAGCGCACCCGCCTGCTCGCGTTCGGCCCAATCTAGGTAGCGATTGCGCGACGACAGGGCCAGCCCGTCGGCTTCCCTCACGATCGGCACACCGACGATCTGCGTGTCGATGTTGAGGTCGTCGACCATCTGCCGCACCAACACCAGTTGCTGATAATCCTTTTCGCCGAAGAACGCGCGATCCGGGCGCACAATCTGCAGCAGTTTGAGTACAACGGTCAACACACCAGCGAAATGCGTTGGGCGGGCGCTACCTTCGAGTTCCACACCCAGCGGCCCCGGATGCACGGAGGTGCGCCTGCCGTCCGGGTACATGTCTGCGGCCGTCGGCGTGAACGCGATCTCCACGCCTTCGGTGCGCAGCGATGCGAGATCGTCGTCGAGCGTGCGCGGGTAGGCGTCGAGGTCTTCGCCCGCCCCGAACTGCAGCGGGTTGACGAAGATCGACACCACCACTACGGCGCCCTGCACACGCTTGGCGGCCCGGATCAGCGACAGATGGCCCTCGTGCAGCGCACCCATCGTCGGCACCAGCATCACCCTGCGACCGGTGCCTCGCAGCGCCCGAGTGACATCGGAGACCTCGCGCGGGCTGGAGTAGACGTTGAGCTCACCGGCGGTGAACTGCCGCTTGGTCATGGCTGTCCCCCCGAAGAGTCGGAGAACACGGCGAAGACTTCTTTGGGAGCGTGTGCGCGCTGTGCGGTGCGCAACGAGTTGGCCCGATACGCCTGCGCCAGTTGTGGATCCACTTCGGCAAGCGCCTGCAGGTGCCCGACGACCGCGGCCGCGTCGCCGCGGGCCACCGGGCCGGTCAACGCCGCCTGCCCGCGCTGCAGCGCATTCTCCAGCGACGCGCGCGCCAGGGGGCCGATCACACGCTCGGCGACACCGCCCGGCGCATCACCGACCAACTCCTGCCCCAAGAGCTCCTGACCCCAAAGCGCCGCCCGAAGCGCCTCGACGGCGTCGAGCATCACGGTGACGACGTGATTGCTGGCATGGGCCAGTGCCGCGTGGTAGAGCGTGCGGGCGTCCTCGCGGACCCGGAACGGCTCACCGCCGATCTCGAGCACCAGCGACTGCGCGACCGCGTATCCGACCTCGTCGGCGGCAGTGACGCCGAAACAGGCGTCGGGCAGTCGTGCGATGTCCTCGTCCGAACCGGTGAACGTCATCGCCGGATGAATGGCCAGTGGGATGCAGCCCTGCTCGGTCAGCGGTGCCAACACGGCGATGCCGTTGGCTACCGACGTGTGGGCGACGATCGTGCCCGGCCGCACCGCCGAGGTGGCCGCGAGGCCTGACACCAGCCCGGCGAGCTCCGCGTCGGGGACGGCCAACAGCAATAGTTCGGCGCGGCCGGCGACCTCATCGGGTGGCAGCACGGCGGTGTCGGGCAGCCGGTGTTGGGCGCGTTGCCGCGACTGTTGCGAAATCGCGCTGCATGCAACCACCACATGTTCGGCGCGCTCCAGCGCCACTCCGAGCGCCGTGCCGACCCGACCAGCGGAAATGATGCCGATCGTGAGCCGCGCCGGACGCAGTCCGTCGACATGCTCCATCGCAGACGACCTCGCAAAATATCGTGAGTTCTTCGTTCCGGTCCTGCGTTGCAGGTACCGGACGGTCGGATAAAGCCTAACTCACTCGTCGCGGCGCCTGCGACGGCCGCCTCCGGTCGGGGTGGCCTGAAGTCTGGCAAGCAGCTCGGCGACCGACTGCCCGCCCGTGTCCTCGATGCTGCGGTGTCGCCGCGGCTCCGGCTGCGCAGGCGCCGGTTCTGGCGGCGGCTCGGGCTCCGGGTGTGGCGGGGGCCCCGCGGATTCGGCGGCCAACGTCGGTGGCGTAGGCGGACGTCCAGGATCGGCGGCCTCCGGCGGAGCTGAGTGGCGACCGCGGTGGGATTCCGCGGTCGGAGACTGCATCGCCGGCTCGGGTGCCCGTCTCCTGCCGGCATATTCGCCGACGGAGCCGTTCTCACTCGGCGGCTGGGCCGACGAATCCGGCGCCGCCGGCTCCACCCAGTTGCTGCCCGGTGCGCCCGCGGGTATCCACTGTCCTGCGGCGGGCGCAGGCTGCCAATCCGGCGGCGTCTGTGTAACCCGCTCCGGCTCGGGGCGCGGCGGAGGCGGCGGTGGAGGTTCGGGCTGCGGGGCGGGCGGGGGTTCCTGTTGCGGTGGCTGCCAAGTGAATTGAGGCTCGGGGGTGGGCTGGGGGACCGGCTGAGACGGCGGCTGCGGTGGTGGTGGTGACCACGCGCGCGGCGGCGGCTCCACGCCATGGCGCCGCGCCTCCTGCCCTGGCTCCGACGGTCTGCGGTGGGCGCCGCCGTAAGCCGTCGCCGCCCAATCGGCCTCGGGCGGATGGGGCTCGGCGGGGACGTCGATGATCGGGCTTTCGTCGGTGTTCGCGTCGACGTCATCGCGGTCTTCGGTGTCGATCCGGCTGGCGGTGACGCGGCCCGCGGATTCTGCGCTGCCCACCCAGTCGCTGTAGGCGCGGCTGCGATCGGTTTCGATGGCGGGCCGGTGCGACAGGTCCGCGTCGAACAGAATCTCCAGATTGGCGCGCAGCGCGGCCAATTCGGCCCGTAGGCCGGCGACCTCATCGGCCGCCTGGGACCGTATTTCGGACGTCAGCTCGCGGCGCAGCTGCGATTCCACCGTCAACTCGTACTCCCGGCGCGCCGATATCTCCCGGTCCAGCTGCAAGTCGTAGACCAACTTGAGATCTCGCACCTTGGCCTGATCGATATCGCTCTGCCTGCGATAGATGACCGACACGAACGCCGCCACTACCGCGGCCCACAACGCCAGGATGACGGCCAGCTTCAGCAACTCCACCCGGTTGGTGAAGACCAGGGCTGAACTCGCCCCAATTGCGAGCACCAGCAACACCGTCAGCAGCAACCAACCGGGCCTGCGGCCGGCGCGGCGAGCGCGTGTACCGCGGGACAGATCGGTCATGGGCCGACTGTACCCGCCACAGGTCGGCTCGCGTGTCGACCACTTCGGCGATTCGGCCGGCGGTGCCGAGGGTCAGCTACTCGGTCGCCCCGTCGGCGTTGTCCGGCGGCTCTTGTGGAGACTTGCAGCAATGCTGAAGCCATAGCGCGGCAACCACTAGGGCAAGCGCGCTCACCGCTGCCACGACCGCACCCGCGGTGTCTTCGCCTGCCACCCTCAGCGTGCTGCGCCGGGGCAAAAGGTAAACCAGCACCGCGATCCACCAGCCGAGCGCCAGCGCGCCCACCCACGCCGACGCCTTCGCGATCAGCACCGACCGCGCCACAGTGAGCGGATGCAGCCAGCCGCGCGCGTCGCCGATTTCGCCGTCGTTGATCTTCGCCCGGACGTAGAACGCCCAGCCGGCCTCGACCACCGCAACCGCCCCCAGTGACAATCCGGTCCAGACGTCGATCGGCGGGAAGTAGCGGTACAGCAGCACCACCAGCAGGTAGCCCGCCACGGCGACGAGCACCGTCGCGGCCGTCAGGTCACGTTTGCGGGTGGGGCCCATCAGCTCAGCGCCAACTCGGTGAGGCGCACGCCGTCACGATCCGCAGGCTCGAGTTCGTCGAGCAGCCCCGTAACAGGACGGCGTTCGCCCGCGACCGTCAGCGTGGCGTCCGGATCCACGGCCAGCCATGGAATGAGCACGAACCCACGCTGATGTGCCAAAGGGTGAGGCAGCGTGAGCTCGTCGTCGCGTGAGACCACCTCGCGCTGTCCGTCATGGCAGGTGACGAGGTCCACATCGAGGGTGCGCGGGCCCCACCGCTCCCCTCGTACGCGCTCGGCCGCCGCCTCCAGCTCATGTGCGCGATGCAGCCAACCGTGGCAGTCGAGCGCGGGGTCCTCGGCGATGAGCACCGCATTGAGGAACGGGCCCTGCTCGACGCCGCCCCACGCCTTCGTCTCGTACACCGGCGAGACCGCGCGCACCGCGCCGTCGAGCCCGTCGACCACCGACTGCAGGCGTGCCAGCCGATCACCGAGATTCGATCCGATGGACAGCACGACGCTGCTCATGCCTCGACTCCCGCTCGCTCCGGTCCTCGCT
>JAJKIB010000275.1 GCA_021154745.1 Mycobacterium sp. | reverse complement strand
GTTAGAAACGGGACTAGCCTCGACCGGGCGGGCGTTTGTTTAGGCGGAACCGGCAGACAGGGGTGCAGATGAAATTCGGAATTTCCACATTCGTCAACGACGACGCCATCGACACGGTATCGCTGGCACGCGCGATCGAGGAGCGGGGTTTCGCCTCGCTGGTGATCGCCGAGCACACGCATATCCCGGCAAGCCGGGAGACTCCGTATCCACTTGGTGGTGAGCTGCCATCGATCTACTACCGAACACTCGACCCATTCGTCACGCTCGCCGCGGCGGCGGCTGTCACCTCCACCATCGAGTTGTTCACCGGGATCGCACTTCTCATTCAGCGCGACCCGATCATCACGGCGAAGGAGGCCGCCAGCATCGACCTGATCTCCAACGGCCGGTTCGTGTTCGGCGTGGGCGCCGGCTGGAACATCGAGGAGTTGCGCGATCACGGCACCGACCCGAAGACACGCGGGGCCCTGCTGGATGAACGTATCGAGGCGATCAAGGCGCTGTGGACCACTGACCCCGCTGAGTACCACGGCAAGTACGTCGACTTCGACCCGTCCTACAGTCGTCCCAAGCCCGTCCAGCAACCGCACCCGCCCATCTTCATCGGCGGCGACTCCGACGCCACCGTCAAGCGGGTGATTCGCCATGACGCGGGCTGGATATCCAACCCGCTCCCCGTCGAGCGGCTCACCAAACGCATCGACCAGATGCGCGAGGGCAGCGGCCGCAAGACTCCGCTCGCAATGTTCGGCACACCCAACGACATCGACTACTGGCGTGCTGCCGACGAACTTGGTTTCGATCAACTCGCTCTACTGCTGCCAACCCGGCCACACGATGAATCTCTTCGCCTGCTCGACGAATACGCCACTGGAATCGAGCAGTACCAAGGCTAAAGACGGCGGTCACGTTGCGACCTCCGCGACGTCCTGCATCGCTGCATCCTTTGGTCAGTCGCTGATGGCGAGGACGGCCTTGCCGGGGGAGATGCACATCACATTCGTGACTGTCACATCCTGCAGGGCCGTGGTGTCAGGAAGGTAGAAGCAGAACAACGGCAAAGGAGTTCACCATGGATGCTCGGTTGAACATCATCGGCAGCCCAGTCGGGGCGAAGTTCTGGAAGTACATCGTCTCGGCGGCCAAGGTGGTCTCGGACTCGACCCTCCCGGCCGCGACCCAGGAACTGGTGAAGATCCGGGCCAGCCAGATCAATGGCTGCGCTGGATGCCTAGACATGCACACCAAAGATGCCGCGCACGCCGGTGAGACCTCGACGCGCCTTAACCTGATCGCGGCCTGGCGCGAGGCCAAGGTGTTCACCGACGCCGAGCGCGCCGCCCTGGAGTTGACAGAGCAAGGCACCCGCATCGCCGACGCAGCCGGTGGTGTCACGGACGACGCCTGGGCGAATGCCGCCAAGCACTATGACGAGGATCAGCTCGCCGCCTTGGTGTGCCTCATCGCGGTCATAAACACCTTCAACCGCGGGAACGTCATCACCCGGCAGCCTGCTGGGGACTACCAGCCCGGCCAGTTCGCATAACGACGAGTATCTGCTGCCGTGTGGAGAATGAACGGCTCTTTAGAAGAATGCCAATCGCGTTCTCGCGCCGGCTGTTACGCCGCCGGCGGGTTGATATTGAACAGGACGGTGCAATCGAGATGAGTGCCGGTTGCCGAACTGAGTGCAGACCACCTTTTTCGTCGCGGTAGACCGCGTATCGCTGGCCTCGGTGGCCGATGATGACACCGTGGCGTTGGCCTTCAGGAATTTGCTCACCTCGATGGTGGGATGAATGCGGCGGGGATCATAGATGCATGCCCACGGCTGCTCGTTACCGGTGATCAGGGAGGACAGCAGGCCCCCGGCGAATGCCCTCGGGCGCCCAGCGATCCGCCCGATGTCGATTCCACGGGACGAGGCCGGGATGGACGTCGGTCAGCGGTCAGATCGAATCGGAGGGCCGCAGCACCGATGAATCGCGGCGGCGCCACGTATCTGAATTGGTGCGGACATTTGACCGCGCCGACGATGCAGCGGCACCGCCGGGTACCTACACACCGGAAACGGGTACGACCTTGAACATCGCAGACAGAGCAGTTCTGATCACCGGGGCAAATCGCGGCATTGGGCAGGCGCTGGTCGAAGAAGCCCTCAGCAGGGGGGTGAAGCGGGTGTATGCGGGTACGCGCAATCCCGTTGCTCACTCGGATCCGCGGGTCACGCCGCTGATCCTGGACGTCACCAGCGCCGACGAAATCCAGCGAGCCGCCGATCAAGTCGAGTCTCTCGACCTTCTTATCAACAATGCCGGCCTGGCCCTTTACGACGACTTGAGCGATCCCTCGGTGCTGGTACAGCACCTGGACGTCAACCTGTTCGGCATTCACCGCATGATCCAGGCCTTTGCGCCATTGCTGACCCGATCCGGCGGAGCCATCGTCAACAACCTGTCGGTGAACGCGCTGGCCCCCTTGCCGGTGATACCGGCCTACTCGGTCTCCAAGGCGGCCGCGTTCAACCTGACGCAATCGCTGCGAGTCCTTCTGGCCGCACAGGGCGTGCGCGTTCATGCCGTGCTGCTCGGGCCGGTGGACACCGACATGACCCGAGGACTTGACATACCGAAGGCCTCCCCAGAGTCCGTCGCGCACAACATCTTCGACGGAGTGGAGAGGGACGAAGCGGAAATCTTCCCCGATTCCTTTTCCGAATCGTTGGCCGAGAGCTGGAGCGGTGGCGCGGCGAAGGTGCTCGAGCGTCAGTATGCGGCGTTGCTCGAAGCGGTGGGGTCCGGGTCCTAAGCAACGACGAACGATGAACTGTCATGTGGGTGAGATTTCCCTCACATACCCATCAAAGATCAAGGAACAAGAATGAATCTGCCACAGGTTGTATCGCCGGATGAATGGCTGACGGCGCGCAAGGACCTCCTCAAGGAAGAAAAGGAAGTCACGCTCCGGCAGGAGGCGCTCAACGCACGGCGCCGCGAACTACCAATGGTCAAGCTAGACAAGGACTATGTCTTCGAAGGTCCCGACGGCAAGGCCAGCCTGCTCGACATCTTCGAGGGCCGCCGCCAGCTTATCGTCTACCACTTCATGTTCGGGCCCGACGACGACGAGGGTCACAACAGCTGCTCGCTGATGGTGGACAACATCAGCCATGAGGAGCACTTGCACGCTCTCGACACCACGATCGCACTCATCTCGCGTGCTCCGCTGAGCAAACTCTTGCCGTTCAAGGAGCGAATGGGCTGGACGATTCCGTGGTATTCCTCCTTCGGCGGCGACTTCAACTACGACTTCCACGTCACCAACGACGAGTCCATCGCTCCGGTGCAGTACAACTACAAGGACAAGGCCACGCTCATCGAGAAGGGCACACCCTGGTACATCAGCGGTGAGTGGCAGGGACTAAGCGTCTTCCTCCGTGACGGCGACGAGGTCTACCACACCTACTCGGCGTACGAGCGTGGCATCGAGGGACTGGTCAACACCTATAACTGGCTCGACCTAACACCCCTTGGCCGGCAGATCCACGTCACCGAGGTCAAACTGCACGACTCCTACGAGTCATAACCAGACGCCATCGCATAGGTAGCAGTTCCATGGCCTATATCAAGCCTTCGTGGTTCTTCGCCAAGATCTTCAATCCGATCGCGATGTCAACCGGCGCGGTCAAGAGCCAGCCGATGACTGTCATCAAGCGCGGAAGCAAGTTGCCACAGACGATTCCGATGACCCCCGTCACCGTCGACGGCATGACGTATCTGGTGTCAGTACGCGGTGAAACGGAATGGGTGAAGAACGTGCGTGCCAACCCGCACGTCAAGCTCACCAACTGGGGCGAAACCGACTACGTCGCCAGCGAGGTGCCGGTAGAAGCCAGGAAGCCAATCCTCGACGCCTACAAAGCCACGGCCAGCAAGGCGAGCGCCAGATTATTTCGGCAGCTCCCGGAAGACGCCGACCACCCGGTGTTCGCGCTCAGACCAGGTTAGTGCGGCGGCACGCGTGCCTGAGATTTGGTCATGTCCAGCAAGCCGATGCACTCGACGTCCGGATCGGATGCCACCGCGGTGGGTATGCACACGCCGACACGTCCGCTACCCGAGGTATTTGCCATGCCACAGTCGCCTGCTGATGAAATCCGGCACAAGTTGCTTTGCGCGTGGTCGCTGGTGAGTTGGGAGTCATTCTCCGACCACGGCACCCAGTCATACCCCCTCGGCGAAGACGCTGTCGGCCAACTCATGTACGACGACACCGGCCGTGTGTCGGCCCAGCTGGTTCGACCGAACCAGCAGCGCTTCCAAAGCGACGTTGGCGCCAAGCGAGACCTGACGAGATGTGCGCTGCATGGTTGAACTACTTCGGATACTTCGGCACCTTCACCATCGACACGGACAACGACACGGTGACCCATCACATCGAGTCCGGTTGGTTCCCCAATCTCATCGGAACCGGGCAGATTCGGCACTACCGCTTCGACGGTGACGACCGGTTGGTGCTCGACGCAGACACCGCCTGGGACAACGTTCGCATCGTCTGGCAACGGATCAAACCCACGATCGCCTAGCGACGACAGGTCAATTTTCTAGCGTCGGGATGAGTTCGCGGTCGTCCATCCGTTCTGGCTGTCAGCGAGCCGTCACAGACCAAGCGACGGCCGTTCGGCACGACCAAGGAAGGCTCATCATGAGAATCGTCGTAATCGGGGGAACAGGCCTGGTGGGGTCAAAGCTGGTGCACGCGTTGACCGAACATGGTCATGACGCCGTCGCCGCCGCTCCGTCGACCGGTGTGAACACGCTCACGGGCGAAGGACTGCCCGAGGTTCTCGCGGGCGCCTCGGTGGTGGTCGACGTGTCGAACTCGCCGACGCTCGACGACGCGGCGATGGAGTTCTTCCGCACCGCGACAACTAACCTGCTCAGGGCCGAGAAAGAGGCCGGGGTTTCTCACCATGTCGCGCTGTCAGTGGTTGGCACCGATCGGCTGGCCCCGCAGAGCGGGTACTTTGAGGCGAAGCTGCTCCAGGAGAAGCTCATCAGCGACGGTCCCGTCCCCTACTCCATCGTCCACGCGACGCAGTTCTTCGAGTTCATGAAGACCCTCGCCGATTCGGCGACCGTGGGCGACACGGTGCGCATGCCACCTGCTCTCTTTCAGCCGATGGCCGCCGCCGACGTCGCCGAAGGGGTCGCTATCGCGGCGGTCGGTGACCCAGTGAACGGCATCACCGAAATCGGTGGGCCAGAGGCGTTTTTGCTTCCCGACCTCATCCGGACCGCACTGACCGCCCGAGGTGATGCCCGCCAGGTCGTCGCCGATCCCACCGCACAGTACTGGGGCATCGACATCGAAGAGCGCACGCTTGTTCCCTGTGACGGCGCCGCTCTCTTCGATACGCGGTTCGAAGACTGGATACTCGAAGCTGCCGCCAAGGCATAGCCGAACCGCTTGGACGCCAAGCTAATTCACTGACCGATGCGCTGGGTCACGACGGGGTAGTCCGACCGCTCACGGTCCGTCGAGTCGCGAGAGAAGAGCTGGGCACCAACCGACTCGATGCGGTGCCCGACCATAGAGTGCGATCACGATCGGGCGTGACCGGAGCCACAGCCGGCCAGCCGGTAGGGTTCACTGCGAAACAGATGCACTGGAG
>JAJKIB010000274.1 GCA_021154745.1 Mycobacterium sp. | reverse complement strand
TTGCGCTTGACCACCTTCGGCATGTCGACCGGTTTGATGCGAATCAGCATCACCGGGTTGCGCACGCCCATCGAGACCTCGCTGAGCCTCTCGTGGGATTCAATGGTGGTGCCGTCGCCGTCGGATTCACGCCACGGGAACACCGTCTCCATGCCGCCCGCGTCGATGTCCTCGGGGCGCATCTTGACGAACGGTGACTCGCCGGGCTTGCCGGTGGCGCGGGCCAAAAAGATTGTCTCGCCCTTGAATCGGGGAGTCCAGCCCGACGTCCACAGCACGGCCTTATTGCCCTCGGCGGTCGGAACGACCGGCTTCCACGGGTTCTTGATCAGCCCGCCCATGAATGCGACCAGCGTGCCGAGGCCGAACGCGCCGAGACCGATACCCAGCGACAGGCCGACGACCTTGCGTCGCTTGATGGTTGAACTCTCCAACGCATCGGTGAGGTTGGCCGCGATGGTCTTTCGGTGGATCTCGGGTGAGCGGCCGTCATGGCGCTGCTGGATCGAGATCTCCTCGGGGATGAACTTCTTCTGATACAGCACCGCACCGATGCCGATCGCCAGGATCGACAAACCGAACGTCAGGCCGTACAGCGGGGTGGCCAGCGAGTAGAGCCACTCACCCTCGGAGCCGAGCGGCTTGTACTCCCACGGCCAGAACAAGAAGATCAGCAGCAGCGCAAGGCCCGAAAAACCACCCAGCAGAAGCCAATACGAGACAGTTCGCTCGGCCCGCTTCTCGGCCTTGGTGTCGGCAACCGGCCAGCGGTCGCCCTTGAAGACGGTCTCGACTCCGTCGAGCCTGCCGCCCAGCTCGACGAGTTGCTCACGCGACATCGAGGCCAGTTCGGCGTCGCTGGGCTGCCCCGGAACGCCTTTCTGGCCGGGGGTGTCCGTGCCCTTGACGTCTGACGTTTCGCTCATCCTCGCGCTCCGATCCACAGAGACACCCCGATGGCGGCGACCATTCCGATAATCCACATCGCCATGCCTTCGGGCGCGGGGCCGAAGCCGCCGAGGCCGTAGCCGCCGGGGTTCGGCGCGTGGGTTGCTTCGCGGACGTAGGCCACGATGTCCCTCTTCTGGTCCGGGCTCAGCTGCCGGTCGGAAAACTTCGGCATGTTCTGCGGGCCGGTGAGCATCGCGGCGTAGATCTGCGCGGGCTGGGCCGGCTCCAGGTCGGGTGCGAACTTGCCCGACGACAGCGCGCCGCCCTTGCCGGTGAAGTTGTGGCAGGAGGCGCAGTTGAGCCGGAACAGGTCGCCGCCGCGGGCGACGTCGCTGCCGAGCAGCGACTGGCTCGCGATATGACCGTTGTCGTCGCGGGGAACGGTCGGCCCACCACCGTTGGCCTGCACGTATGCGCCGAGCGCATCGATCTGCGAGTCGTCGAAGATCGGCGGTTTGCGCGCCGCCTGCGCCTCGCCGCGCATCGCCGGCATCCGCCCGGTGGACACCTGGAAGTAGACGGCGGCCTCGCCGACGCCGATCAGGCTGGGCCCGCGGTCCGGCACACCCTGCAGGTTGGCGCCATGGCATGTCACGCACGACGTGTCGAACAACTGTTTGCCCGTCCGCAGCAGCGCCGAGCTCGACTCGTCGGCCACGGCGACCTGCGGCGTCGGTGTGAGGGTGGCCGCTAGGCCACCGGCGACTGCCAGTCCGGTCAGCAGCAGCAGGGCTGCCGACAGGCGCCGGCGCAGCCGACGGCGGGACTTGTCGGTCATCGAACCCCTTCTCATCGAAACCATCGGCGAGCCGATTAGCGGACGAAGTAGATCGTGGCGAACAACGCAATCCACACAATGTCGACGAAGTGCCAGTAGTACGAGACGACGATCGCCGCGGTGGCCTGCGCCGGGGTGAACTTGCTCATCGTGGTGCGGGCGAGCAGGAAGATGAAGGCGATAAGACCGCCGATGACGTGCAGGCCGTGGAAGCCGGTGGCCAGGTAGAAGACCGAGCCGTAGGCGCTGCCCGGGATCGTCGTGCCGTGAGAGACCAGGTGGTAGTACTCGTAGGCCTGTCCGCCGACGAAGAATGCGCCCATCAAGAAGGTGACCATGTACCAGCGTCGCAGCCCGAAGACGTCGCCCCGTTCGGCGGCGAACACACCCATCTGGCAGGTGAACGACGAGCCGATCAGCACCAGCGTCACCGGAACAGCCTGATACAGGTTCAGTTCGGTGGGGTGCGGGGGCCAATCACCTGCGGCCTGGGCGCGCGCCGTGAAGTACATCGCGAACAGCCCAGCAAAGAACATCAGCTCGCTGGACAGCCAGACAATGGTGCCGACACTGACCATATTGGGTCGGTTCAGCGAATGTACTCGCGACGTGATTGCGGTTCCCGAGGTCCCTACAGCGCTCGTCACACCGCAAGTATGACGCTTTGTAGTTGTTGAACTCCACCCGGGTGGAGCAATTGGTCATATTGGCGTCCTCCCCGCGGCTGCCCCGGGGATTCCAACCTGTCACGCTGCGGTGAGTGGTTGGAGCAGTAATTCCTCGCGGTTTCCTGCTGGTTCCTGCTTCGATGACGACGCATCCAGGCAAGAAAGCTGGGTGGTGTCTTCACAGGCGGTGACCGCAAGCCCTGCGGCCAGGATGTTCTTCGCCGCATTGACGTCCGCGTGCTCGGTATGAGGGCAATGTGTGCACCGGAATACCGCTTGGCTCTCGCGAGATTTCGGGTCCACATGTCCACATGCAGCGCAGCGTTGCGACGTGTAATGGGGCGGCACGGTTACCACGCGGGTCCCGGTGTAACGGGCCGCAGACGACAGTGCCAGGGTGAACTGATTCCATCCTTTGGACAGGATGGCGCGGTTGAGCCCGGACTTGGCCTTCACACATGTGCCGGGCGCCTCAAGAGTTCCTTTCGCCGAGCGGGTCATCTGCCTGACCTTTAGGTCCTCGACTACCACTAGCGCGTAGTCAGCGGCCAGTCGGTGAGCAGTTTGGGCATGAAAATCCTGCCGTCGATGTCGCTCCCGCGCCCGGATTGCACCGAGCGCTTCGCGCGTCTTGACCCGATTGCGAGACTGCTTGGCCGCGCGCGATAGCCGTCGCTGAAGGCTCAGCGCTCGGCGGCGTTCGCCATCGGTCACAAAGTTGTGGTTGGTCAGACGACCGTCGCTGCTCGCCACCGCCACTACGACACCGCGGTCCACTCCCACCGCGTTACCCGGGGCGGCGTGCTGGGTTGGGCCGGTGATCCCGTCGTCGATGAGGAATGAAACAAACCAGTGCCCACCATCGCGGGTCAGAGTGGCAGAGCGGATCAGCGCGCCGTCCAGCGGCCGAGACGACCGAAATCGCACCCACCCTAGCTTGGGCAGCGTCACCCGGGCGTGGCGGCGGTTGAGTTTTTCGACCATCATTTTGTTCCCCTCGGGGAATCGAAACGACGGACGCCAACGCCGCGCCGAGCGCCACCGCACTCCAAAAGGGCCATGCGCGCGGCACGCCTTGTCCAGATCCAAAGGTCTGCTGCAAACAATGCGCGGGTGCCTCGGCCAGCCATGGATGCTCGGACTTGGCGTCGACCAGCTCGTGCGCTTGCTCGGGATAAGTAATCCATGCCCCGCGCCGGCGGTACTCACGACGTTGTTCGAGTCCGATATTCCACACCCCCGGCAGGTCCTGGCGATGCGATCCGCATACTCCTCTTGCTCACCAGTGCGCTCGAGCCGAAAACGCCTGCCAGTCAACACAATTCAATCCTTCTCCGTCGCGGCGGCGAAGCGTTTGACCGCGTCGCGCACAAGACGCGGTAAGCGCGTTTTCCACAAGCTAACTCCGACCACCACAAATCGGCAGCCACGCGCCACCTGTGGCAGCGACACGCGAGAAAACCGGCTGTGGCCACTACAAAGGCATGCTTGATGCCCGCCCAAGAATCGGGGTCGTCCGCGCGACCAACTTCTCGATTGCGGCCCGGTGAGTGATACGACACGGGCGATAACATGCGGCCGTGGCATCAACTCAAGCGCAGCCGTCCGGTTCCGGTATCGCCCCGACGTGGCCCCAGGTTCTCGGTCGGTTGACCACCGGCCAAGCGCTTGCGCCGGGTCATGCGGCCTGGGCGATGGACCAGATCATGACCGGGGTCGCGACACCCGCCCAGATCGCCGGGTTCGGCGTGTCGATGAAGATGAAGCGCCCGACGTCGGGCGAGGTCACCGAGCTGGCCGACACCATGCTCAAACATGCGCGCCGGGTGCCCACTGACGCGATCGGCAACGACACCGTCGACGTGGTGGGCACCGGTGGCGACGGGGCCAACACCGTCAACTTGTCGACGATGGCGGCGATCGTGGTGGCCGCGGCCGGCGTGCCGGTGATCAAGCACGGGAACCGCGCGGCGTCGTCGCTGTCGGGCGGTGCCGACACGCTGGAGGCGCTGGGGGTGCGCATCGACCTTGGGCCCGACGAGGTCGCCCGCAGCGTGGCGGAGATCGGCATCGGCTTCGCGTTCGCGCCGCAGTTTCACCCGTCGTATCGGCACGCCTCGGTGGTGCGCCGCGAGATCGGCGTGCCGACGGTATTCAATCTGCTTGGGCCGCTGACGAATCCGGCGTCACCGCGGGCGGGGCTGATTGGTTGCGCCTGGGGCGAACTGGCAGAGGTGATGGCCGGGGTGTTCGCCACTCGCCGGTCCAGCGTACTGGTGGTGCACGGCGACGACGGCCTCGACGAGTTGACCACCACGACGACAAGCACGATCTGGCGGGTACAGGCCGGGACTGTCGAGCGGCTCACCTTCGACCCCGCGGCGTTTGGCTTCAAGCGGGCCGATATCTCCGAGCTGGTTGGCGGTGACGCGGAATCCAATGCGGCAGAAGTCCGTTCGGTGCTGAGTGGGGCCAAGGGCCCGGTCCGGGATGCGGTGGTGCTGAACGCGGCCGGCGCGATGGTGGCGCATGCGGGGTTAGCCAGCGACGCCAAATGGGTGCCGGCCTGGGAGTCGGGTCTGGCCCGGGCCGCCGAGGCGATCGACTCCGGCGCGGCCGAAAAGCTGCTCGCGCGTTGGGTGGGGTTCACACAAAAGGCCTGAGCCGAGACTTTGTTCGGCCGCTGCGCGAGCCGATCGGGCCGATGCCGCCCATGCCGCCCAGCGTCCTGCCGATGCCACCGGTGATGCCCAACCCGGTTCTGCCTGCACGACGCGAACACCGGGTTGGGCCAGCCAGCGCGCGATGAGCGCGGTCTCCTCGACCAGCGCACCGCCCAGCGGCGCCCCGGTCGGTAGAACGGCTTGTGCGCCAACGCAAATGGCGTCGATGACCGGCATCGGTGGCACGCCGCGCCTGGCGTTGCCCGCCGCCGCCAACTGACCGTGCCGGATCACCGCGAGATGCCATCCGCCGTCGCCGTCGGGCCGGGCGGCCACCAGCTCGTCGACCGCGGCCAGCGCCCGCAGCCGTTGGCCGCGCCACAGCACGTCGATGGCCGCGGCCGCGTGGTCACGTAACCGGGCCGCGGTTTCGTAGCGGTTGCGCTCGGCCAGGTCGGCGATGTGCGCGAGCACTGCGGCGAGCGCGCGGCTGTCACCGCCCTCGATCAGTTCAACTGCGCGGGCGGGCCCGGACGCGTACTGCGTTGGCGTAATGCCTTGCGGCGCAGGGCAAGGCGAGACCTCCCGCTCGGGACACACATGCAGCGCGGAGCGGCCAAGCCGCGTGGTGCATGTACGCACTCCGGTGAACCGCGCGAGCAACGCCGCGGTCTCGACCGCGTCGGCGCGGGACCGCAACGGGCCGACGGCGGTGTCGTGTTTCGGCGTGCGTATGACCGAGAACCGTGGGAACGGCTCGTCGGTCAGCACCACCCACCACCAGCGGTGCGGGAACTTCGACCGCCGGTTGTACGGCGGCGCATGCGCTGCGAGCAGACGCAACTCGCGCACGCCCGCCTCGAGGTCGTGCGCGCACTCGACGTGGTCGACAGCGGTCGCCAGCGAGGCCATCTCCTTGATGCGGGTGCGCGGGTCGGCGCCGTTGAAGTACTGGCCGACCCGCCTGCGCAGATCGACCGCGGTTCCGACGTACAGCACTTCGGCCGAGGGTCCCCGGAACAGGTAGACGCCGGGGCGATGCGGCAGCGCGTCGGCGAGATGCCGCTTGCGGCGCTGCGCCGGCGTCACATCCGGCAGATACGCGCGCAGGTCGGTGTAGGTGTGCACACCCTGATTGCCGACCCGCTCGATCAGCCCGTGCAGCACATCGACGGTGGCGCGGGCATCGTCCAGCGCGCGGTGCGTCGGTATGGTGGCCGCACTGAACAGTTGCGCCAGCGCGGCCAGCCGCACGCTGGGAGCCTCGTCGCGGGTGAGCACGCGGCGGGCCAACCGGACCGTGCACAGCACCGGCGGCCGGGGCCAGGTGATCTGGCAGCGTTCGGCGGCCGCGCGCAGGAATCCGATGTCGAAGCCGGCGTTGTGGGCGACCAGAACCGCGCCGCGGGAGAACTCCAGGAACGCGGGCAACACCGAGTCGATGGTGGGGGCGTTGTAGACCATCGCCGATGTGATGCCGGTGAGCGCGACGATCTGCGGCGGAATGCTCCGTCCCGGATCCACGAGCGTGGCCAGCTCGCCCAGCACCGCGCCGCCGCGCACCTTGACCGCCCCGATCTCGGTGATTGCGTCGTGCCCGTCGCCGGAGGCGCGACCGCCGGTGGTCTCCAGGTCCACGACGACGAAGGTCGTGTCGCGCAAGGAGACGGCATCCATGTCGAAGGCCAGTTGCTCCACACCCGCGAAGCTCGGCTGGCCCATGGCCTGAAGGTAGGGAACACCTCCGACAGTTGCCGGTTGCCACTCCGGTCAATGTTCGTTCCGCAAGCGCTCATCACCGAGGGGCGGGTTACTTGTCGGTGCGTGCCGATACCGTGCGGACAACACCGATCGAGAGGACAGCCACATGGGCACGGTGAACATTGACTGCGACGACTGCGCAGTGCGCGGTCCCGGATGTCAGGACTGTGTCGTCAGCGTGTTGCTCGGCGTGCCCGAGACGTTGCTCGACGACGAGTGCCGGGCACTGGAAGTGCTCGCCGACGTGGGGTTGGCGCCGCGATTGCGCTTGGTGCCGATTCATCGGCACGGCGATTCCGGGGTCGCGTAACGACATTCGTTTACGCAGCCGTTGATAACAATGTCTGAGGCGGCTGTTAGATTTGCGTCTTCTGTTGGACAACGCCGATGCCGTTTCGTAACCTATCTGAGATCTAAGCGCAGTTCGACGCGGCTTCGTCACGGCAGTTGAAGGACGCAAATTTTGAGGCTCCTCCGCACGCATGGGACCACTCGTGGTTTTGAGACCCTTCGGAGACCCGTTGTAGGTGCGATAGCTGGCTTGATGGTCCTCGGAGCCATTGTCGCCGGGCATGTGCAGGCCGACCCCGCAGACGACGCTTTGGCAAAACTCAATGAGTTGTCTCGGCAAGCGGAACAAACCACTGAGGCGATGCATTCTGCACAGCTGGATTTGAACAACAAGCTGGCCGTGCAGCAGGCGGCCGATGCAAAACACGCCGCCGACGTGGCAGCGGTGGAATCCGCCAAATCCCAATTGGCAACGTTTCAGTCGTCGGTCGACAAGTTAGCTGCAGCGCAATACATGGGCGGCAGGACCGACGGCCTCGATGCGATGTTGACCGCCACCTCGCCGCAGGGCCTCATCGACCAGCTCGCGGTCCAGCGAGTGATGGCCTCAGAGATGTTGGCGCAGATGAAGAGCTACCGGGACATCGGCCGGCAGGCCGCGGTGGCCGAGGAAGCTTCGGCCAGATCGGCCGCTGACGCCAAGACCGCCGCCGAACAGGCCGCCGCCGTGCGCGCCGATCTGCAGTCCAAGCAAAGCAAGCTGCAGGTGCAGATCGCGGTGGTCAAGTCGCAGTACCAGACCCTGACCCCGAATCAGCGGGAAGCGCTGGCGGCCCTGCCGCCGATCCCCGCTCCGCCCGCACCGGACGCGGCGCCGCCGGCAGATCCCGGCGTCCTGGCCGCACCGCCCGACGGCGTTCCCCCGGGTGACGTTGCGCCCCCGGGAGGCGAGGCTCCGGAAGCGGCCACCGTCATTCAGGCCGCGCTGAGCCGCATCGGCTCGCCGTATTCGTGGGGCGCGTCGGGCCCGAGCGCCTTCGACTGCTCCGGACTGGTGATGTGGTCATTCCAGCAGGCAGGCATCTCGCTGCCGCACTCCAGTCAGGCACTGGCCCAGGGCGGGCAGCCGGTGTCGATGGACCAGATGCAGCCGGGCGATCTCGTCACCTACTACTCCGACGCGTCGCACGTGGGCATCTACATCGGTGACGGAATGATGGTGCACGCGTCGACCTACGGCACGCCGGTGCGAGTCGCTCCGGTGGACAATGCGCCGATCCACAACGTCCGCCGCTACTGATCGTCGTCGGCTCGCGGCCTTACTTGTCGCCGAGCTGATCTGCGCGCTGCTTCTGGTCGGCAGGCCGCAAGCGACACCGTCTGACCCGGTCGTGGCCGGGCCCGCCTCACTCACCACGCCCACCGCGGCGTCGACGACCGAGACTCTCTCCGACGGGCGCACGGTTCACCTCGTGGGTCTGGGAGGGGCGCACACTGCGCCGCTGCTGGCCCGCCTCGCCGCCCAGCTGAACGACGCGGCGCAGGCCGTCACCGCGTTCTGGGGACCCGATTGGCCGCGCGACGTCGTCATCGTGGCTGCCGGATCGGACGCCGAGTTCGGCAGCCTCGCAGGCGGCGGTCCCGACATCGCAGCCACCACCACCGCCGAGCGGATCATGTTCGCCCCGGCCGCCGCCGCAATGAGCGATGCCTCGTTGCGAATCGTCTTGCGCCACGAACTTTTCCATTTCGCGTCGCGCGCCTCCACCGCCGCCGACGCGCCGCGCTGGCTCACCGAGGGTGTCGCCGATTTCGTCGGCCGCCCACCGGCACCGCGCCCGCAGGACGCCGCAGGGCTGGCGCAAATCCCCACCGATGCCGACGTCGGCACCGCCGGCCCCGCAGGATCGTTGGCCTACGACCGCGCCTGGTGGTTCAGCCGATTCGTCGCCGACGCGTACGGCACCCAAACCCTGCGGCTGCTTTACGTGCGGGCCTGCGGTCCGGGCCATCCCGACGCCGCCGCCGCCGTACGCGACACCCTTGGCGCGGACCTGCCGACGGTGCTCGCTCGATGGCGGCACTGGATGTCCGGCTAGCCTGGCTGGCGATGAGCCGGGTCCTGCTGGTTAGCAATGACTTTCCGCCGCGGCGCGGCGGCATCCAGTCGTACCTGAAGGAACTGGTCGACCATCTCGTCGCGGCGGGGACGCACACGCTGACGGTCTACGCGCCGAACTGGAAGGGCGCCGACGATTTCGACCGCGAAGCGGCCTACGAGGTTGTTCGCCATCCTGGCACGTTGATGCTCCCCGTGCCGTCGGTGGCAGGCAGGATGCGAAAGCTCATCGACCGCCACGACGCCGACACCGTCTGGTTCGGCGCCGCCGCGCCGCTGGCATTGATGGCACCTCTTGCCCGCGACGCCGGTGCCCGTCGCGTCATCGCCAGCACCCACGGCCACGAGGTCGGCTGGTCGATGCTGCCACTGGCCCGAACGGCGTTGCGGCGGATAGGAACCGGCACCGACGTGGTGACCTATGTGAGCCGCTACACGCGCGGGCGGTTCGCCTCGGCGTTCGGCTCGGACGCCGCGCTGGAACACCTGCCCCCGGGTGTGGACACCGACCGGTTCGCGCCCGACGAGGTGGCCCGTGCCGAGCTGCGCGCCCGCTACCGGCTGGGGGAGCGGCCGGTGGTGCTGTGCCTATCGCGGCTGGTGCCGCGCAAGGGCCAGGACATGCTTATCCGGGCCATGCCGGCAGTCCGGCAGCGGGTGCCCGGCGCGGCACTCGTCATCGTCGGCGGCGGCCCGTACCGAACGTCCCTGCACCGGTTGGCACACAGCTTCGGCGTGGCCGAGCACGTCGTGTTCACCGATGCGGTGCCCGGCGATGAACTGCCGGCACACCACGCGCTGGCCGATGTGTTCGCGATGCCGTGCCGCACTCGCGGCGCTGGCCTTGACGTCGAGGGTCTGGGCATCGTCTATCTGGAGGCGTCCGCGACGGGCGTGCCGGTCGTCGCCGGCCGCTCTGGCGGGGCGCCCGAGACCGTCCGCGACGGCGAGACAGGGGTGGTGGTCGACGGCTGGGACGTCGGCGCGATCGCGGCATCGGTCAGCGACCTGCTCGCCGACCCGGACCGGGCCGCGCGGATGGGCGAAGCGGGCCGACGATGGGTGGTCGACAACTGGCAGTGGCGCACCAAGGCACAGCGGCTCGCCGAACTGCTTTAGCCCTTTGCGTAGAGGGCCTCGATGTCACTGGCGAACTTCTGCGCGACGACCTTGCGCTTGACCTTCAATGTCGGTGTCAGTTCGCCGGTGTCCTCGGTGAAATCGACCGGCAGGATGCGGAACTTGCGGATGGCCTCGGCCTTGGACACCGCCTCGTTGGCCTCCTTGATGGCCAGCTCGACTTCGGCCATCAAATCGGGATCTGAGGCCAGATCCCCGACCGTGGCGTTGGCGTCCTTGCCGTTGCGCTGCTTCCAACCAGGGAAGGCCTCGGGATCGATGGTGATCAGCGCGGCGACGAACGGCTTGGCATCCCCGACGGCCATCGCCTGGCTGATCAACGGATGCGCCCGCAGCTTGTCCTCCATGATCGCGGGAGCGACGTTCTTGCCACCGGCGGTGACGATGATCTCCTTCTTGCGGCCGATGATCGTCAGGAAGCCGTCATCGTCGATCGCACCGAGATCGCCGGTGTGGAACCAGCCGTCGGAGAAGACGGCCTTGGTCTCCTCGTCGTTGTGCCAGTAGCCGCTGAACACCACTCCGCCCTTGACGAGCAGTTCGTCGTCGTCGGACAGGCGCATGCTGTTGCCGGGCAACAACTTTCCGACCGAGCCGACCTTCACGTCGTCGATCCGGTTCACCGTGATCGCCGCGCTGGTCTCGGTCAGCCCGTAGCCCTCATAGATGGTCAGGCCGACACCGCGGTAGAAATGGCCGAGCCGGGCACCCAGCGGCGCACCGCCGGAGATCGCGCCGCGGCAGTCACCGCCAAGCGCGGCACGCAGCTTGCCGTACACGAGACGGTCGAACAGCGCGTGCTTGGCGCGCAGCAGCAGACCGGGACCGCCCGAATCCTGGGCCTGGCTGTATTCGATCGCGGTGTTGACCGCCTGCTCGAAAATCCAGCCCTTGCCGTCGTTTCGGGCGTTCTGCTCGGCGGTGTTGTAGACCTTCTCGAATACCCGCGGCACCGACACCACAAGCGTCGGCTTGAACACCCCAAACGTCGGCACCAGGTTCTTGATGTCACTGGTGAAGCCAAGCGTGACCTTGTTGGCGAACGCCGCGATCGTGATTGCGCGGGCGAGCACGTGCGCCAGCGGCAGGAACACCAGCATCCGTTCGCCCTTGTCCAGCAGCGTCGGAAAGCAATCCTTGGCGCCGCGGATTTCGTACACGAGGTTGGCGTGGGTCAGCTGGCAGCCCTTGGGCCTGCCGGTGGTGCCCGAGGTGTAGATCAGCGTCGCGGGGTCGGCGGATCTGATGCCGGCCAGCCGGTCTTCGAGTTCTGACGGGTCGACGGACTTGCCGGCCTCGGCCAACGCATCCAGCGCCGGTGCGCCAGAACCGTCGATGCGCAGCACCTTGCGCAGTTCGGGGAGCTCGTGTTCGAGGTGCTCGATCTTGTCGGCGTGTGCGTCGGTTTCGGCGAAGATCAGCACCGCCCCTGAGTCCTGCAGCACGAATCGGACCTGCTCGGCCGAACTGGTCTCATAGATCGGCACCGTGAGCGCACCCGCCGCCAGGATGGCCAAGTCGAGGATCGGCCATTCGTAGCGCGTCGCCGACAGCACCGCCACCCGGTCGCCGGGCCTGACGCCCTCGGCGATCAAACCCAGTGCGGCCGAACGGATCTGGTTTGCGGCTTCCTTGCACGTGACGTCCGTCCACGCGCCGTCGACCAGGCGCTGGAAAATCACGTGGTCGGGATCGTCGCGTTCGTGGCTGAACACTGAACTGACGATGTTGTCGTGCTCACCGACGGTGAAGGTTGCGGGAACACTGTACTCACGCACGATGTTGGCCTCTCGACATCAACTTGCGGCTTTGCCGGTCCCAGCCTAGTCGGCCACCGTCGTCCGGTGGTCGCGCATATGTGAAGCTTGTATGCCATGAACAGCATCCAGATCGCCGACGAGACGTTCGTCGCCGCCGACCCCGTTGAGGTGGGCAGGGCGGTCGGGGATCGCGCCAGCTGGCGGCGTTGGTGGCCCGACCTGCTGTTGACGGTCGTCGAGAATCGCGAGGACAAGGGCCACCGCTGGACGGTGGCCGGCGCGCTGACCGGGACCATGGAGATCTGGCTGGAACCGGTCCTCGACGGGGTCGTGCTTCACTATTTCCTGCATGCTGAACCGTCGGGTGTGGCGGCCTGGCAGCTGGCCAAGATGAACCTGGCGAAGCTGAACCATCGCCGCCGAGTGGCGGGCAAGAACATGGCGTTCGAGGTGAAGCGGACACTGGAGGCGACGCGCCCAGTGGGCATATCGCGCCTGGCCTGATACTTCGGCCAGAGCCAGCAGCGGGAGGGTAGATTTTTCACGTGGCGGACAAGACGGCGCAGACCATCTACATCGATGCCGATCCTTCGACGGTGATGGACGTCATCGCCGATATCGGCTCCTATCCGGACTGGGTCGCCGAGTACACGGAGACAGAGGTGCTCGAGGCCGATGCCGAGGGCTACCCCAAAACCGCACGCCTGGTGCTGGACGCCACCGTGCTCAAGGACACCATGGTGTTGTCCTACGATTGGCCGCCCGACCGCGGATCGGTCAAGTGGAGCCTTGTTTCCAGCTCGCTGCTGAAGTCGTTGGATGGCGCATATCGGCTGTCGCCCAAGGGTTCTGGCACCGACGTCACCTACGAACTGGCGGTTGACCTGAAATTGCCCCTGATCGGGCTGTTGAAACGGAAGGCCGAACGGCGCCTGACGGATACCGCATTGAAGGACCTCAAGAAACGAGTCGAGGCTGAGTGAATCTGTCGCCCCGACACACGCCCGGATCAGTCTCTTCGTCGGCAAGGGCGGGGTAGGTAAGTCAACGTTGGCCACCGCTACCGCGGTGCGCGACGCGCGCGCCGGGCTGCGGGTGCTGATCGTGTCGACGGATCAGGCGCACTCCATCGGCGACGTGCTTGGCACCGCCGTCACGCCGACGGGCGTGCGTGAGCCGAAGCGGGTGCTGGCCGACTTGGAAACCGGGACAGCCGACGCGGGCGGCGGCTTCCTTGACGCTCTTGCCCTGGACACCCTGGCCCTTTTGGAGGCGCGGTGGCGGGAGATCGCCGGGCTGCTGTCCGGCCGCTTTCCCGAATCGGATCTGGGAGACATTGCCCCAGAAGAAGTTTCGGCCTTGCCCGGCGTTCAGGAGGTGCTCGGCCTTCACGAAGTCGGCGAACTCGCCGCCTCGGGACAGTGGGACCACGTCGTGGTGGACTGCGCGTCCACCGCGGACGCGCTGCGGATGCTCACCCTGCCGGCGACGTTCGGTCTGTACCTGGAGCGTGCTTGGCCGCGGCATCGGCGGCTGTCCACCGGCGCCGACGACGCCCGCGCGGCGGCGGTCATCGGGCTGGTCGAACGCATCAGCGCCGGAACCGAGCAGCTGGGTTCGCTGCTCGTCGACGGCGAACGGGTCAGCGCACACCTGGTGATGACGGCCGAGCGGGTGGTTGCTGCAGAGGCCATCCGCACCCTGGGGTCGGTGGCGCTGATGGGTGTGCGAGTCGACGAGCTGATCGTCAATCAGATTCTGATTCAAGACGATTCGTACGAGTACCGAAATCTGCCGGAGCACCCCGCGTTCGATTGGTACTCCGAGCGCATCATCGAGCAGCAGGCGGTGCTCGACGAGCTGGACACCACCATCGGTGATGTGCAACTCGTATTGGTCCCGCACCTCGCAGGCGAACCGATCGGCCCCAAGGCGCTTTCCGAACTGCTCGACAGCGCACGACGGCGCGACGGGACACCGCCGCCCGGGCCGGTGCGGCCGGTCGTCGACCGTGAATCGGGAACTGGACTCGAAGCGACCTACCGGATGCGGCTAGAGTTGCCGCAGGTCGACTCCGCCGCCTTGATGTTGGGCCGGGTCGACGACGACTTGATCATTGGCGCAGGCGGTATGCGGCGCCGGGTTCGACTGGCGTCCGTCCTGCGGCGATGCATCGTGGTGGATGCGCAGTTAAAAGGTAGTGAGCTGACCGTGCGTTTTCGACCGAATCCGGAGGTGTGGCCAGCATGACCGGGTCTCACGCCGACATCGGACCGGAACTGCGGCAGCTGGCCCAGACAATCCTCGACAGACTCGACCCCGCCGTCCGACTGGCCGCGGCTCGCGCGGCGGGCAGTGTGGATGGGCCGGGCAAGTGTCAGCAGCTGTGGTGCCCGGTGTGTGCGTTGGCGGCGCTGGTGGCCGGTGAGCAACATCCGCTTCTGACCGTCATCGCCGAGCACAGCGTCGCGCTCCTGGCGATCATCCGGGCGGTCATCGAGGATTCAGCAGACACAGCAGGCGGGCCGGGATTTCCCGAGCCGCCCGAGCCGCCGCCCGACGGTGCGCCGCAGGGCGGTCCCGGGGGCGGTGAACCACCGCCGACCGGCCCGGGGCGCTATCAGCACATCCCTGTGACGGTCGAGGAGTAACCGCCGCGCCTGTGGTCGCATCCACATCACGTGGGTAAAGTTGTCGCAAAGCACCGTCCGGTGCTCGGTAATGGGGAGGGTCCATGTGGTACTGGCTTTTCAAGTACATCTTCATGGGCCCTTTGCTGTCGTTGCTGGGCCGTCCGAAAGTCGAAGGGCTGGACTATGTTCCGCACTCCGGCCCGATGATTCTTGCCAGTAACCACCTCGCCGTCGCGGACAGCTTCTACCTGCCCCTCGTCGTCAGCCGCCGGATCACCTTTCTCGCCAAGGCCGAGTACTTCACTGGAACCGGCCTGAAAGGCTGGTTCAAGCGTTGGTTTTTCACGGCGGCAGGTCAGGTGCCGATCGACCGCACCGACGCCGACGCCGCACAGAGCGCGCTGACCACCGCCGAGCGGATCCTCAACGAAGGCAAACTGCTCGGGATGTATCCCGAGGGCACCCGTTCGCCCGACGGCCGGCTGTACAAGGGCAAGACCGGTCTCGCGCGGCTGGCACTGCAGACGGGGGTGCCGGTCATTCCGGTCGCGATGATCGGAACGGACATGGTCAACCCGCCGGGCAGCAAGATGTGGCGGTTCGGCCGGGTTCAGGTGAAGTTCGGCAAGCCGATGGACTTCAGCCGGTTCGAGGGTCTGGCCGGCAACCGGTTCATCGAGCGCGCGGTGATCGACGAGGTGATGTACGAGCTGATGCGACTGACCGGTCAGGAGTACGTCGACCTCTACGCCGCCGACGTCAAAGAGGGAAAAGACGGTAAGGCCGAGATCGCGGTCAAGCCGCCGGCGCGGATGCCGGAAGCAGCTGCGGGCTGAGCGACCGATCGGCCGAGCGGACAGAAACCGTCCCGGCCACCGCGATCATGGCGATCGCCCACCATAAATAGGAACCACCCGCGAGCTGGCGCCACAACGACGCCGCGGTTTCATGATGCTTGGGCATCAGCGGAATCGGCGTCCACACCATCAGTGCGATGCCGGCCAAAGTGACCAGGCCCACCGCCGCGCGCCGCCGGCGGAAGGCCACCACTGCCGATACGAGCAGGGTCGGCAGGACCCACACCCAATGGTGAGACCACGACACCGGCGAGACCACCAGCCCGAACATCGCAACACAGATCAACGCCAACACCGGCTCGCCGGCCTGCAGGACACGCCGTGCCGCCCAGACGGTCAACGCGAGCACCGCGAAGCAGGCCAGCATCCACAACACGAACCGCTCGCCCTCGCCGAGTCCCAAGCGGGCCAGCGCGCCTGCGATGTTCTGGTTGGTGTTCAGCGTCGCGGTGCCGATGCGGTCGGTGTTGCGCACAGTGGCGGTCCAGTACTCCCAGGAGTCCCGCCATGCGAACGCGAAACCGGCGAGGGTAGCCACCACCGCCGAGGTTGCGGTGACCAGCAGCGCGCGGGTGTCGCGGCGCAGCAGGAAATACAAGAGGAACACCGCGGGGGTGAGCTTCAGAGCGATCGCGACACCGAGCAGCATGCCGCGGGGCCACGGCGTCTTGCGGGGCACGCAGTCGGCGATGACAAGGGTCATCAGCACGACATTGATCTGGCCGAAGTCGAAGTTCGAGCGAATGGGTTCCAGATAGATGACCGCCGGTGCCACGATCGCGGCGGCAAGCCAGCAGCGCCGCAGCCAGGCAGGCTCGGACGTGACGGCCGTCCTCGGCCACACATCCAGCCGGCTCAGCACGATCACCGTCGACGCGATCAGCAGCACCAGGGTGGTCAGGGTGATCGCGATGCTTGCCACGTCGAGAGACAGCCACGAAAACGGCGAGAACGCGACCGCGGCCAGCGGCGGGTAGGTAAAAGGCAGCTCAAGCCCACCGTGGGTGTGAAACATCGCCCCGTCGGCGTACAGCGGACGACCGTCGATCCAGGCCTGCCCGCCCATCCGGTAGACGTCGATGTCGATGCGGTACGGAATGCGACCCAGCGGCCGCCAACCCGCCCAGGCCAACGCCGCCACGGGAAGCAGCTGAAACAGCCGCCAGGCGAGCGTTGGCCCCCCACCGGCCCCGCCGGGCGACCGCCAAGTACTCATGTCGCAGACCAGCCTATCGGTGTCCTCCGGCGAGTCGGAGGGTATCCATGCCATGACACGCGCAGGTCGGCGTAAGTTCTCTGCGTGCGCGCGACGTTCGACCTCAACCTTTCGATTCCGCATGGACGGCTACCGCTGGTCTTCTGTCTCGTCGCGTTTATCCTCACGTTCTTCCTGACCCGCACGATCGTGCGGTACATCCGTAGCCATGCGAACAGCGATGCACCGCGCAAGTGGTGGCAGCCGCGCAACATTTCGGCCGGCGGCGGCGTGCACATCCACCACGTGGTGATCGGTGTGATCCTGGTCATGGTTTCCGGGGTTTCGATGGTGACATTGGCGGTCGACGGGGGAGTAGGGGAATTCACCGTCGCGGCAACGTTTTTCGGGGTAGGAGCGGCGCTGGTGCTCGATGAGTTCGCGCTGATTCTTCATCTACAAGACGTGTACTGGGCCGAGGATGGGCGGACGTCGGTCGATGCGGTGTTCGCCGCCGTCGCGGTGGCCGGCCTGCTGATTCTGGGCTTCAATCCGCTGTCGTTCTTCGACATCGGCATCTGGCGAGACGACCACACGCTCGTGGCGCGCGCCAGCGTGATCGCGATCGCGGCGCTGACGTTGCTGCTCGCGGTGGTCGTACTGCTCAAGGGCAAGGTGTGGACCGGGCTGGTCGGCATGTTCATCACGCCCCTGCTGTTCATCGGAGCCATGCGGTTGTCTCGGCCGCACGCACCGTGGGCGCGGTGGCGCTACGGCAACAAGCCCAGGAAGATGCACAGGGCGCTGGAAAGGGAACGCAGGCTGCGCAGGCCCGTGGTTCAGGCGAAGCTGTGGCTGCAGCACGTCATCGCCGGGGAGCCGCACTTTCCGGACGACAGCGAAGTCGATCAGCAGCTGGACCGTGAGATTCACGCCGCGCCGGCCCCGCCGGAACGGCCGACGATCAACCGGAAAACGGCCGACGTGTGAGGTACTTCTACGACACCGAGTTCATTGACAACGGACACACCATCGAGTTGATCTCGATCGGCGTGGCCGCCGACGATGGCCGCGAATATTACGCAATTTCAACGGAATTCAATCCGGAGCGGGCTGGCAGTTGGGTACGCAAGCATGTGCTACCCAAGCTGCCGTCGCCGTCGTCGCGGCTGTGGCGCTCGCGCAGGCAGATCCGCGCGGAGCTGGAGGACTTCTTCGGTGTCGACGGCGATGAGCCGATCGAGCTGTGGGCCTGGGTGGGCGCCTACGACCACGTCGTGCTTTGCCAGCTGTGGGGGCCGATGACCGACCTGCCGCCGGCGATGCCGCGGTTCACCCGCGAGCTGCGGCAGTTCTGGGAGGAGCGGGGTTCGCCGCGGATGCCGCCGCGGCCGCGTGATGCCCATGACGCCCTGGTCGACGCCCGGCACAATCTGCTGCGATTTCGGCTGATGACGTCGGGGTTTGACAAGGGAGGAGTGCCTGCGCGCGAGTAAAAAGCATGTGTCGGCGCCCGTTACCATGAACGGGTGAACTGGACCGTCGATGTACCCATCGATCAGCTGCCTCCGCTGCCGCCGCTACCGGATGACCTGCGGCATCGGCTGGATGCGGCGCTGGCCAAACCGGCGGCGCAGCAGCCCGGCTGGGACGCCGAATCGGCCAAGATGATGCGGACGGTGCTGGAGAGCGTTCCGCCGGTGACGGTGGCCGCCGAGATCGAGCGCCTCAAGGGCCTGCTGGCCGATGTCGCCCGCGGTGAGGCGTTCCTGCTGCAGGGCGGCGACTGCGCGGAGACGTTCGTCGACAACACCGAACCGCACATTCGGGCCAACATTCGCACCCTGCT
>JAJKIB010000273.1 GCA_021154745.1 Mycobacterium sp. | reverse complement strand
CCTTGCCGAGGATGGATCGGATGCGTGCCAGCTCTGGTAGCGAGACAGCGGGGTTTGTCCCGATGATCCACAAGAACGAGATGGATCCCGTCTCGGCGTACCGCATGATCGACATCAGGTGAGTCGGTGGCGAGTGATGCGGGATCTGGTTTGTCTCCACATTCCACAGGCGTGCCAGATCTGCTACCTGTTCCACATTCGACCAGTTGCGGAAGCCAGCCAGATCTCCGTCGGCGCCTGATTCCCTGGTGTTCTGCGCGGTTGGCTGTCCGTTCATCTGAAGGACGCCGGCACCAGGCTTTCCGAGCATTCCGCGAACGATGTTGATGTTGTTGACCTGTACTGCTGAGGCTGTTGCTTGATGACTTTGATAGAAGCCCTGGAGCACGGTTGACAACAACCGCTCGGCATTTCCCAAGATGCGCGCGGCTGACCGGATGTCCTCGACGGGAATGTCGCAAATGGCAGCAGCGTGCTCCGGTGGATACTCCTTGACCGTCTTTTCCAACTCATCGAAGCCGACGGTGTGGGCGTCGACGTAATCGGCGTCGTACCAACCGTTAGTGATGATTTCGTGCAGCAGCGCATTAACCAGCACGAGGTTCGTGCCCGGCCGCGGAGCGAGATGGACGTCAGCAACCCTGGCAACTGGCGTCAGGCGTGGGTCTACACAGATGATGGCCGGCGGGTCGCTTCCCTCGAGGCGGTCCAGGATCCGCATCCAAAGGACCGACTGCGTCTCAGCCATGTTGTGGCCGAACAAGGCAATGACATCTGCGTAGTCGATGTCGCGGTAGGAGCCTGGCTGTCCGTCGTTGCCGAACGACTCCTTGAGCGCCGCGGCTGCCGTCGCCGTACACAGCCGGGTGTTGCCGTCTAGATGGGGCGTCCCTATTCCGCCGTGCGCGATCAGGCCCAGCAGGTAGTACTCCTCGAGAAACAACTGACCTGTCGTGTAGAAACCGAGAGCGCTGGGTCCCTGTCGCGCCAGATCGGCCTTCGCCCGTTCGACGATGCGACCCATGGCGTCGTCCCACGTGGTCTCGACGAGTTCCCCTCCATTGCGAACAAGGGGTGCCGTGAGCCGGTCTGGTGATGCGGTGGCCTGCCAACCGAACAGATCCTTCACGCCAAGGCGGCCATGGTTGACCCGGTCGACGGCTCTACCGCGCACGCCGACGATGCGATCGTCCCGGACGGCGATGTCCATTGCGTCGCCGTTGGAGTGCAGGATGGACGCCGACTGAGCCCATCGTTCAACGTCAGATTCGGTGACGCCGTCGGTAAAGAATGAGTCAACGCGGACCGTCCACTCCTGGCCCTTGCCGTATGCAGTTCGTTCCCCCCACGGGTTGGCGATGCGGTCCTGCCTCACGGACCCGCTCTACCCCGTTCCGCCCTCGGGTAACCAATACGAGACCTGGTCGGCGCCTAGCCGCTGTCCTGGCCAAACCGGCCGCCATCTGGCCGGTTCGGAGTCCGGGAGAGCGGCTGCGAGAATTGCTCACCGTGACCTACCCCTACGACGCGGCTAGCTCAGCTGCGCTCTTTAACCGGGCGCAGCGGGTGACCCCCGGCGGGGTGAACTCACCGGTCCGCGCCTTCCGCGCCGTCGGTGGTACTCCTCGATTCATGGTCCGCGGCGACGGCGCACACCTCGTCGACGCCGAGGGTCGCCGCTATCTCGACTACATCGGCTCGTGGGGGCCGATGATCCTCGGCCATCGGCATCCTGTCGTCGAAGAGGCGGTCGCCGCGGCAACGTCGCGTGGGTTCTCGTTCGGGACGCCATCACCATCAGAGGTCGAGCTCGCCGAGGAGATCGTTGCGCGGACGCCGGTAGACAAAGTCAGGCTCGTATCAAGCGGTACTGAGGCAACGATGTCCGCGATCCGGCTCGCTCGAGGCTTCACGGGGCGCCCGGTTGTCGTGAAGTTTGCCGGTTGTTATCACGGTCATGTCGACTCGTTGTTGGTCTCGGCCGGGTCAGGCGTTGCGACGCTCGGCCTGCCCGATACACCTGGAGTCACGAAGGCGACGGCCGCCGACACCGTCGTCGTCCCCTACAACGACATCGAGGCAGTTGAGAAGGTCTTTGCCGAGATGGGCGACCAGGTGGCTTGTGTGATCACCGAAGCCGCGGCGGCCAATATGGGCGTCGTGCCGCCACTTGCCGGCTTCAACCAGCGCTTGGCAGACCTCTGTGCAACCACCGGATCACTCTTCATCATCGACGAAGTAATGACCGGCTTCCGCGTGAGCAGATCGGGATGGTTCGGTCTTGAAGGTGTACGCGCAGACCTGATGACGTTTGGCAAGGTCATGGGCGGCGGCCTACCGGCGGCTGGGTTTGGCGGACGCGCAGACATCATGTCCCATCTGGCGCCTGAAGGTTCGGTCTATCAGGCCGGCACGCTGTCGGGAAACCCGGTCGCTACTGCCACCGGCGTTGCAACACTGCGGGCTCTTGATGAGGCGGCTTACGACTTCATTGATCAGCGTTCCCAGCAGGTGGCATCGGCGGTGTCTGAGGCACTCGTTGCTGCAGGCGTTGATCATCGGGTGCAGCGTGCTGGCTCGCTGTTCAGTGTCTTCTTCGTCAACGGGGCGGTCGACAACTATGACGACGCGCGTAAGCAAGAGGCTTTCCGCTATCGGGCGTTCTTCCATTCGATGTTGGCGTCGGGCGTCTACCTTCCGCCGTCAGCCTTCGAAGCATGGTTCTTGAGCACCGCTCATGACGACGACGCGATCTCACTTGTTCTCGAGGCCATGCCAGCGGCGGCCAAGGCTGCGGCCGCTGCAGTAGCTGAGCCAGCATGACCGAGCGCGACATTCAGGGGACTGACCACCGATCACCTGAGCACACGGTCGTCCACCTGATGCGCCACGGAGAAGTGCACAACCCAACGGGCGTCTTATACGGCAGGCTCCCGGGCTATCGCCTATCACCGCTGGGGCAGGAGATGGCGAACCGCATTGCAGACCACTTCGCGACTAGCGACATCGCCCATGTCGGCGCCTCGCCGCTTGAGAGAGCGCAGGAAACAGCGCGGCCGGTTGCAGAGAAGCATGGACTCGAAGTAGCCGTGGACGACCGCTTGATCGAAGCGGAGAACATCTTCCAAGGCTTGACATTTGGAGTCGGCGACGGTGCGCTCACGCGTCCGACCCATTGGCGGCACCTGCGCAACCCGTTCCGCCCGTCGTGGGGCGAGCCGTACCGGGCACAGGCCCAGCGGATGCTTGACGCGATGGCTGCGGCGCGGGATGCCGCTCGGGGACATGAGGCAGTTTTGGTCAGCCACCAGCTGCCCATCTGGGTGACCCGGACGTTTGTCGAGGGTCGACGTCTGTGGCACGACCCACGCCGCCGGCAGTGCTCCTTGGCGAGTCTCACATCGTTTACGTACCGCGACGACGAGATCGTTGCAGTCGGATACAGCGAACCGGCGCGCGACTTGCTGCCAGCTTCAGTGACGAGACAGAAGTCGGGCGCATGAGAAAAATTGCCACCGCGATCTTGCTGCTTTCCATGACGCTGCCATTGAGCGCCTGTTTCAACTCCGGAGACGGCATGACGTCAGGTGACGGGCAGGGCTACGTGTCTGCCGGTGGCTCGGCAACTGTCATTGATGCGGCAGACCGAAAGACGGCACCGGACATCTCTGGCACGACGCTTGACGGCAAGGACCTTTCGCTCAGCGATTTTGCTGGTGACGTGGTCGTCCTCAATGTCTGGGGATCGTGGTGCGGTGACTGCCGGGAAGAGGCTCAGGCGTTACAGGCGGTATATGCAGACAACCGCACGCACGGTGTGCAGTTCATCGGGTTGAACACCCGCGACCACGACGCTGAGGCGCGTGCGTACGAGCAGTCGTTCGGTGTCGGATACCCGAGTCTCATCGACGAGTCCGGCGAGCTACAGCTTGCTTTTCATGAATCGCTTCCCTTTGACTCCATTCCGTCAACTCTGGTGATTGACCGCGATGGTCGGGTTGCTGCTCGCATTCTCGGTTCCACGAGCTACACACAGTTGTCTGGCATCGTTGACCAGATCTCGTCGGAGTCTTGAGCGCTGATGCTGCAGGGTGTCCTGGCAGTTGACCCAGCGGAGACCGTGAGCAGTGGGTCTCTCGTCCTGGCTGCGCTTTTCGCACTGACCGCAGGTGTCGTCAGCTTTGCGTCGCCTTGCGTACTCCCGCTCGTGCCTGCCTACGTCTCGTATACGACCGGTCTTATCGGCGTCGATCTCGCGGAAGCTAGACGAGGTCGGATGCTGCTCGGCACCAGCCTCTTCGTCGCAGGCTTTACGGCGGTCTTCGTCTCGTACGGCGCGCTGTTTGGTCAGTTCGGGTCGCTGCTTCGCGAGCACGCTGACCCGATAACGAAGGTGCTCGGCGTCCTGACTATCGTCTTCGGCTTGGCATTCATGGGATTCGTCCCATGGCTCAACCGCACATGGCAACCCACGAAGCAGACATCACTCGGGCTCGTGGGAGCGCCGCTGCTTGGCGTCATGTTCGGTATCGGCTGGACACCTTGTATTGGTCCGACGCTAGCGGCGGTTCAAACGCTCGCGATCGACTCAGGAAGCGCACTGCGTGGGGCACTTCTTGCGGCGATCTACTGCATCGGCCTGGGGCTGCCGTTCCTTCTGGTCGCAGTGGCGTTCCGCAAGGCTTTTGGGGCAATGGCGTGGATGAAGCGTCACTACATCGTTCTCATCCGCATCGGTGGCGGCACCCTGGTGTTGCTCGGCGTGCTGATGGTGACCGGCATGTGGCAAGACATCGCGATCGACCTGCGCGTCTGGAGCTCAAACTTTCAGGTGTCCGTCTAATGCCAACAGACGTTGTCGATCCGCTCGCCAGCGCAGATCCGGTGACGCAGCCGTCTCTCGGTCCGTTGGGGGCTGGGCGCTGGATGTGGCGCCAGCTGACCTCGATGCGGACCGCTCTTGTGTTGTTGTTCCTGCTCGCGCTGGCAGCGATACCAGGGTCGATATTCCCGCAGCGCGGCGTCTCCCCGATTCGGGTGGTCCAGTACTTGCAGGACCACTCGACGACAGGCCCTTGGCTTGACCGGCTCAGCTTCTTCGATGTCTATGCATCGCCGTGGTTTGCTGCGATCTATCTGTTGCTGATGGTGTCGTTGGCCGGATGCATTCTCCCTCGCTGCTGGCAGTACGCGCGCCACGTGCGCTCGGTCCCCCCTGGTGCGCCGCGAAATCTGTCGCGCATGCCGGAGCACCGCACCTTTGTCACTAACGAACCTGCAGCCGACGTTCTCGATAGTGCAGGCCGTGTACTTCGGAAGTCTCGATTTCGACTACGACCACGATCGGCGTCCGATGACGCGATCTCAGCCGAGAAGGGCTACTTGCACGAGGTCGGAAACCTGATTTTCCACCTGTCATTGTTGGTGTTGCTCGTCGGAGTGGTGTGGGGATCGTGGTGGGGCTATCGCGGGACGGTCGTCGTCATCGCAGGTGAGGGCTTCTCGAACACGCTCACCCAATATGACGACTTCTCGGCGGGACGCGGGTTCTCAACGCAGCTGCTAGCGCCGTTCTCCTTCACCCTGGATAGCTTCGACGCGACCTTCCTTCGCTCCGGACCGCGAACCGGGCAGCCGGACTCGTACACAGCCGACGTCACGTATCGCTCGTCGCCAGATGCTGCCGAACAGACGAAGACGATCGGAGTGAACCGTCCATTGGAAGTCGATGGCGCGAAGGTGTACCTGTTGGGCAGCGGATACGCGCCGAACTTCACCGTCCGCGATGGCAGGGGCGATGTGGTGTTCGCGGGCCCCATCGCTTCCTTGCCACAAGATGCTGCGTTCACCTCGATGACCGTCGTAAAGGTTCCAGACGCCAAGCCGGAACAACTTGGCTTCAACGTCACGGTTGCCCCGACAGCGCCGAAGCATGTCAACCCGGCGACCGGCCCGCAGTCGCTATTTCCAGAAGACGACAATCCGCGCGTATACCTAGGCGGGTGGGTGGGAGACCTGGGCCTGGACAACGGATCGCCACAGAACATCTACCAGCTCGACACCTCGAACATGAAGCAGATTGGCCGAGAGTCCCTGGCGCCAGGCGAAACTTGGCAGCTACCCGGCGGCAGAGGGTCGATCACCTTCGAGGGGCTTTCGCAGTTCGCAAACTTCCAGATTGCGTCCGACCCAGGTCGCGGGCTCGCCCTGATTTCCGTGCTTGCTGCCTTGATCGGCATCTGCTTATCCCTGCTGGTACGACGTCGCCGCATGTGGGTGCGTGCCACGGACCAAGCCGATGGATCTACGCTCATTCAGGTTGCCGGATTGGCGCCAACGGAATGGTCGGCCCTGGGTGACGAAGTTGATGAAGTGAGTTCGCAGCTTGGCGCGG